>JACPTB010000016.1 GCA_016192995.1 Candidatus Woesearchaeota archaeon | reverse complement strand
ACTAATGCAACTCTTCCATCGCCGCTACCTAAATCAACAAATGCATGATGTTTTTTTAAATCAAGTTCTTCAAATAATTTGAACACTGCTGGCAAATAACTTACCCCCCAATGCCCAAGCTCAGTATCTTTAGATAACACTTGTCCATTCTTGAGTAAAAAGTTTTCAAATGCATCGTACTGCTGTTTTATTTTGTCGAAAAGTTGTTTCATGATTACTCCATCGGTATTTGGCTCCATAATTGCCAGTCATTGGATGGCGAATATGCGCCAAATATAAAATAGGGTGATTGCATTTCTCGACCATAAGCATGATGAACTCCTGGCCAACCAAACGGCATATTGTTGCTTGGAACATTAACTGGCCGCAATCTGCTCCCAAATGCTCTCCAAGTTTCAGTTAAAATTCTTCCTGTTCCAAACATGGATTCTTCTCCCCATGCTTCTGACACCATAGTTCCTTTAAACTTTTTATGTTTTTTAATATATTCGACAGCTTCTTTAACCGGCAAATCTCCTTGACCAACCGGGAGATGATGATGCCCTGCGCCGATGCTGTCAACAACGTGCAAATGCCCGATAATATTAGCATCTGCCATTTTTTTAATCTGCTCCATATACCATTTATCAAATCTTTTTTTTGTTTCTTTGACCTCTTCATTTGGCAATGGCTGGAAATGCTTCCACCACATTCCTAAATGCTGGGTGTCAATAGTTGCTTTAAGATGATCCTCAGCTTTTTTCTCTGCCATTTCAGGGCTCATATGTCTGACATAATAAGGATTTGGTACTTTTTTGATATTTCCTTCTGTATCTCGCTGCTCATGAGGATCTTCAATAACCGGAGATGTCAATAAATGCACCATATGCTTTCGCGCATCATGAACCATTTTAATTATTTCTTCTGGATGACTCCCATATCCCATTTCAGGAAATAAATTTTCAGGAGCAATATATACTGGCTTGTCAGCATACTTGCTTTCCTGGGTTTTTTTCATCGCATAAACACCTGCTTCTGCGTATGATTGTGTTGTTTTTTTTCGCGCATAAACTTCAACAGGCACTACATGCTTCAACGTTTCAGCTAATTCTGCTGCTTGTGAGTCCGCAGATGCAGAAGCTTCATGAATATAGGTCATAGATTTCTCTACATCTTTTATGGCATCTTTCAAGATGTCTGTTACTTTTCTTCGTTCTAATTGGACAAAAGGCCGTCCTCTTCCCGCATAATGATGCAATGATTCATCTTCCCGATATAATCTCCACGCTTCATCAGGCGAGGTGTTCTTTTCTATTTCTTCATAATATTTTAATGATTTTTCCAATGCTTCTTTTGCAGCGCTTTCTTTATCATAAAATCTTCCGTGATACAGGGAAGAACCTTTTGACTGAAGAATTCTATTATCTGCCTGAGTACGGTAGAACATTTCTTCAGGCTTCCATTCGCGGTCTTTTCGCGGATAATATTTGTTAAAATAAGCAGCTTTCTCTTCAAAGTGCTCCCAGGTTAGTTTTTTTGTCTTAAATGAAGTGGTATTTGGATCGAAAATAGCTACACGCTTAAATAATTCTTCAGGTTTATCTTCCTGAATAAAATTTCCGTGAAGATCAACCCATCTATCTCTGTTTCTCACAGGATCGCGCACTGTTTTAAACACTGGTTCATAAACAAACTGGTTTTTTCGCGCGTCTGCAACTACTCTTCCTGTTCTGTCGTCAACAAGATAAAGAACAGCTCTTCCTGGTTCTTCTTCATAACTAAGAAATTTAAAGGTTCCATCTGCATTCTTTGCCCATTTTTCTTCTGACATTGGACGCTGGTATTCTCCGGTATGCACGACAACTGCCTGCGCGCCTAAATCAGCAGCAAAACTAACTGCTTTTTTTACTTCTTCAATTTCTATTTTGCGATGCTCTTCATTAAATCCGCGTTCTTGAGGGTTGTAACCTGACATGTTGCCAATATTAACTGGTGTATGCACTGAAGAAAATTTGACCGTGTTAACGCGCGCAATATCACGCAAAGCTTCTCGCGCTTCTTTACCATAGCTCTCTGCTCCAACAGTTTCAGCTCCTCCCCCCATATTGGTGCTTAATTCAATCCACCCTGCTCCTCTCCGTATTGCATCAGTTGCAGTTTTTAATAAACTTCCAAATCTGCTTCCTTCAGTAACTGATTGACCAATATCCCGGACGCCAACAATAGGATTTTCAATAGAACTTTCCACTAATCGTAAATCAGGTCTGTCTTTTTCAAAATAAGTCATAGCTTGATCTGGACCAAACGCATCATACACATTTGGAAATGTATTCCCATCAATAGAAGGTGTTTCATCTAAATAGCCTGTTCCGAATTCCATAACAACCTCTTTATGTTTATTTATTACATTTCGTGATGTTAGTAGTTAATATAGTTTATCATAACATTTATAAATCACCTGTAATTTTTAATAGATTAGCGGAAGCAAATATTGCAATTCTTAAGGCAATATGAGCAAAGTACCGCGGTAATCCCAGAAGGGAATAAAGGTGTAATATATGTCAAGAATGTTTGTTGTTAACCAGACTGAGTTAATTCATAAAATTGCTCAAAAATTAAAAGAAAAAACATTAGTTAAAGCTCCATCGTGGGCTATGTTTGCAAAAACAGGAACTCATCGCCAAAGAGCGCCAGAAAATGCAGATTGGTGGGCAGTGCGAGCTGCAGCAGTATTGCGAAAAGTCGCAGTTAAAGGTCCTATTGGTGTTTCCAAGCTTCGAACATTATATGGCGGCAAAAAAAGACGAGGCCATCAACCGCCGGAATTTAGAAAAGGAAGCGGCAGTGTATTACGGAAAGTTCTTCAGCAATTAGAAAAATCACAATTAATAAGGCAGACAAAAGCAGGTGAATTTGGCGTCCACAAAGGAAGAATAGTTACTCCTCAAGGCAAATCCTTGTTGGATTTAAGCGCAAACGAATTAGTAAAATCTCCCGTTAAAGCTTCACCAAAACCTTCAGTTCCTGAAGTTGCGCCTAAAAAAGAGGTTGTTGTTAAGGTAGAAGCAGTACCTGCAACAATTGAACAATGAGTTGAATATCATGGCACGATTTAAACATACCAGCAGAAAATTACGCTTAGCAAAACTTGGAAGACAAACAAGATGGGCTCCTTTCTGGACAGTGCCTAAAATTTATGGCAAGGGTAAAGTTGTCCATCCTGGAAGACACACTGTTGTCAAACGAAGTTGGCGGCGAGTTAAAACTAAAGCATAACTAGATGATACTTATGGCTGATAAATCAGAAAAACTAGAACGAACATACACTATTCCTTTACGAAGAGAGTTTCTTAAAGTTCCTAAGTACAAGCGAGCTGAAAAAGCTTCAAGAGCAGTTCGTGAGTTTCTTGTAAAACATATGAAATGCCCAACGGTTAGTATTGGTAAATACTTAAACCAAGCATTATGGGTACATGGTATGAGAAATCCACCTTCTCGAGTTAAAGTGACTGTCGTTAAACAAGATCAAAAAGTGCTTGCTGAATTATTTGGCAAGCAAATCAAGCTTGAAGAAAAACAAGTGCAGAAAAAAGCAGGTATTGCAGAGCGTTTAAAACAAAAGCTTGGCAAAAAAGAAGAAGCTGATGTATTAAGTGAACTTAAAGGTAAAGAACCTGCAACAGAAGAGCTTAAAGAAGAACTTGCTGAAGTCAAGGCTGAGAAAGCGGAAGAAGCTAAAAAAATAGAGCATGAAGAAATCAAGGAATTAAAGAAAGAACAGGAAACACATCATAAACATGCTCCAAAACAACCTGCTGCAGATCATTCTCAAGATATACATCCACCAGCACCTAAGAAAAGGTAATTGATTCTACCATACTCTTTTTTAGTCACCAGTTTGTGACTAATTTCTGGAAAAATTTATAAACTCTTTATTAAATAATAGCTAATACTAATATAGTTAGCTATTATTTAATAAAGAGGTGAAAGAATGGCTAAAAAAGCACGATCGAGTGGAGCAGCTCCAGCAATGGGTGGAGGAAAAACCTGCAAGATGACACCTATGTGTTGGTTAACCTGCGTTTTATTAATAGTAGGTGCATTAAACTGGGGACTATTTGGTTTATTTGAGATTGATTTAGTAGCATGGTTATTAGGACCAATGAGCACTGCAACAAGAGTGGTATATGTATTAATAGGTTTAGCTGGTGTAGCTAAATTATGGAAGGTTGTTAATAAGATGTAAATAGATATATTTTTTTATTTTTATACTATTTTATTTTCTTGCTTAAAATATATTCTTCGATTATATCTCTAAATTCAGTTGCTTTTTCTACACTGCTTTTTGCTTCCTTAATTTCAGCAGCTTTACTTAATTGGTAGGTTAAGGCATTTCTTTTTTCTTTCTCTTGTTTTAGAGATTCTACTGATTTTTTAACTCGTTGTAATTCTAAGGTTTCGTCTTGTTTTTCTTTAAACAAGACTAGTGCTCGCGACATTCTACTTGTAGAAAAACTAAACACGTTTTTTTGCTCTAGTTCAGAGCCTTTAATCAAATAATAATTAAGAAATGCTAGATACATTGTTTTATGCGTATCTTCAACTTCATCAGGTAATTTTTTATTGTCTAAGGCAAATAAATACTCTACTTCAAAAAACATAGAATAATAGCATTGTGTAATAATCCATAATGTTGCAGAAGAATTTCCTTCCAACTCATTTGAAGTTTCTATTTTTGTAAGAAGATACTTTGCAAGCTCTAATGAATGCTTTGCTTTATTTTTAATATGTTCTATAAAAACTCTGTTAGGAGTTTTCCAAACTAACTTATTATCCCATTCCTTGAATAATTTCTTTGCCTCTTCAATCTCTTTTTTACTTTTAATATCCTTTAGTTCTAACATATTCCTTCACTAGTTTGTAATATTGTTCTGCCCCAAATAATATAATTCCATGCATAAATGCTTCTCTTCCTACAGTGTATTTTTCATTTAACATTTCAAGAAAATCTTTAGTTGATACTATTATTATATCTATTTGTTTATTAGTATGTAGACTCAAAGCTTTGTTGATTTTTTGTTGATATTTTTCTTTATCATCAATAGATGGAATTATAAATAAAAGATCAAAGTCTGAGTTTTTCTTTTCCTCACCTTTTGCATAACTTCCAAATAAAATTAAAATATAAAATAAATCACCTAATGCTTGTTCAAGATCGTCGCTTATGATATTAACTGAAGGATGTTTTTTAAACAAATTGTCTTTTTCATAAAACATAGCTGCGCTTAAAGTGCCAGTACTTGCATGTTCAAGGTCTATTGAAACTAGATTAGCTCTGCCTTTTGTTTCCTGTGTGAGAGCATTTACTTTAATTAACTCAGGAATAGTTTTATGGACCGTAGGATAAGCTGTTCCAGTAGTTACTGCTATTTCATGCATGCTCTTACTTTGCAAAGGACTTTTCAGTAATTCACCAATAATCTTATATTCAGTATCCTTGTAATAGTTGCTATTAGTCATTAAATATATAATATTATATATCTAATATATAAATGTTTCCTTATTAGAGAAATAAACAAAAAAAGGTAAAAAAACAACCTAAGCATCAAAATACAGCATAAATTCCCATGGATGAGGCCTCATATTAACTGGTGTTACTTCATGCTCTCGTTTGTAACTAATCCAAGCATCAATAACATCTTTAGTAAATACGCCACCTTCTAACAGGAATGCATGATCATTCTCAAGATTATTCAATGCTTCTGCTAAACTTCCAGGGACATGGGGTATGTGAGCAAGTTTCTCTTTGTCCATGGAGAAAAGATCTTCTTTGATTTCTTCGCCAGGATGAATCTTATTTTTAATGCCGTCCAACCCTGCCATAACCATTGCTGCAAAACCAACATAAGGATTGCATAATGGGTCTGGAGTTCTGAATTCAAGTCTTTTTGCTTTTGGGCTTTCGCTGTACATAGGAATCCTAATTGCAGCGCTTCTATTTCTTGAACTAAACACTAAATTAACCGGTGCTTCAAATCCAGGAACAAGCCGCTTATAAGAGTTGGTTGTAGGGTTAGTAAGGGCAACTAATGCCGGAGCATGTTTCAAGATGCCGCCAAGATAATACAATCCTAATTCGCTTAAGCCGCATGCTTTATCTCCAGCAAATAAATTAACGCCGCCTTTCCATAAGCTTTGATGGCAATGCATTCCTGAGCCGTTGTCATTAAACAAAGGTTTTGGCATAAATGTTGCTGTTTTTCCATTAAGCTGGGCAACGTTTTTTACCACATATTTATACATCATCATAGTATCTGCCATAGACAACAATGAATTAAATCTCACATCAATCTCAGCCTGACCTGCAGTTGCAACTTCATGATGCTGGCGTTCAACAAGAATGCCTAATTTTTCCATGATTAATACCATCTTGCTCCGCAGCTCTTGCTGTGAATCAGTTGGCGGCACAGGAAAATAACCTTGTTTATGCCTTATTTTGTAGCCTTTATTTCCTGTTTCTTCTTCTCGATTAGAATTCCAAATTCCTTCATCTGAGTCAATTTCATAAAATCCAGAAAATTCATTTTGGCCATATCTAATATGATCAAAAACAAAGAATTCAGCTTCTGGGCCAAAATAAGCAGTGTCAGCAATCATCGTATTCTTCAGATACGTTTCTGCTTTTTTTGCAATATACCGTGGATCCCTGCTATACATCTGTTTGGTAATAGGATCTTTAATATCACAAATAACACTCATCGTATTAGATAAAAAAGGGTCAACAAAGCATGTTTTCAAATCAGGAATTAATAACATGTCTGATTCATGAATTGACTGAAAACATCTAATTGAAGATCCATCAAAACCAAAGCCTTCTTGAATATTGCTTTCGTTAAATTCATTAATAGGAACCGTAAAATGCTGCCAGGTGCCAAGAAGGTCAGTAAAACGAATATCAACTAATTTGATATTGTGCTGAGTAACCATTTCCTGAATCCTCTGCATATGCAGGTGTTCAGGAGTGTGTTCATGTTTTTGCCTTTGATATACTTGTTCTAATTCCATAAATAAACACCTCTCGTATTGTTTTAAGGTATATAGGTTCTATGTTATTTCTAGAAGAAGTGTTTATTTAACTTTTTTTGTTAAGTTTCTTAACAAAAACATAAAAAATACAAAATATTTTTATATTTGTTAAATTTTAGCTTATTTATCTGTATTAAATTTAACAAGGTGGTTGGATGGAACTCGACGCTATAGACAAAAAGATCATCAATAGTTTGCTGGATAATGCTAAACTCCCCTTGCGTGATATAGCAAAAACACTTAAAGTAAGCTTTGTTACGGTGATGCATAGAATAAAAAAACTTGAGAAAGAAGGGATCATTAAGCAATACACCGCACTTATTGATTACGACAAAATAGGGTATGGCGTGCATGTTCTTATTGAAGTAAGAATTACAAAAGGTAAATTATTAGAACTCGAAAAAAAATTAGCAACACTTCCCAATGTTTATGCGGTGTATGACACCACCGGTGATTTTGACACATCAATCATTGGAAGATTTAACTCAACAAGACAAATGGACAATTTTTTGAAGAAAATCCAGACATTTGATTTTGTTGAACGAACTAATACTAAATTGATTCTTAACACTATGAAAGAAAATTCGATGAAGGTATGAATCTAGCAGTAAAAGTTTTTTAAATACGTGATGATTACCTCCCTGAATGTTTAAAAAAGCAGTAACCTATGGGCTTGCAGCAATAATTCTTGCATGTTCTGCAATAGCAAAGCAAAGAATTGAGAAAGATATAACTATTGAAGAAGTTACATTAACACAATTACCTGATCATGAGTTATATGAGTTAGGATTTTTAGAAGCATTAGAAAAAAGACTTGAAAAAAAAGTGCCTGAAAATTATGCAGTTGGAAACCGTGATGATATCATGAATATACTAAGATTAGCACGCGTCAGATATGATCTTGCAATGAGGAATGCTTCTTGGGGAACTTATATGCAACATGCTCCAGAAAGTGCAGAAGATCTCTATGGAAGATTATTAAAACCAAGACTTATCTTCTATCATACAACTACGACGCTTTGCAGTGCTACTTTAGGTGGATTTAGTAGCTATGCTCATAGAACTTCTCTTAATGAGCAAGCTAACGCAATAGAAAAAGCAGCAAAAGAGTTTCTCAAACAACGTGGACTTTGCCAAGAGTTTCATTTTGATTTATTATATAAACCAGAGAAATTGTTTTCTGATGAAAACGTAAAGTAGATATAAAAATTAGTTCATTCATTGTTTGGCTGCTAACCTGACATCTCCTTCATTGATAGTTTTTCTTCCTGAGTGTTTTGCAATTTTCAATGCTTGTTCAGAAAGCTCTTCAGAAATAGTGGTCAGAATATCAACCATTTCATCAACAGCATCTGCGCTTACCCGTTTAGCGCCAGCGTTGGTTAATATTCTTGCAACAGGAGCTTTTGGGATGATAGTTGTCCTTTTAACACCAGCCATAATATTTCCTCAAATCTGCTTGAAAGTAATTGATGAATAGAAATAGAGATTTTCCCCACTAAAAACCTCTATTTAGTCTTTGTGTTCTTCTTTTTTAAGGGAAGAACCTCTATTTAAATATTGTTATTTTGAATTTATCTTCCGGTATAAATAGCTACATCTTGCTGTAAAACAACCTGCGGGGATTGAGCTATATGCCTTACAGCTCTTTTCAATGTAGCATCTCTATCTCGGTAACTATCTCCACCTCTTTCAAAGAACTCAACTGCTGCTTTAAGATCATCATAAAAAACAGTAGTTGCTCTTTCATCTGCACAGAACCTTTTGAGAGCTTTGCAACCTGCAAAATAATATCCTGCCATAACTTCCTCTGCATCTTCTGCATCTCTAGCTTTTTTTTCAATTGCAGGATGTACTAACGAAAAAGCAGCTGGAGGAATATCTACACCAATCCCTTTCTTTCCAACCCTCGCATAAAGTTCGAGTTCGAATAGTAATCCATATCCACAAAATTTCATGAGATCACTCAATTCAAGACCTAGAGTACGTGGATCAATATTTGCAATATCCTTTTGTTTTATTCCTTGATCAGTATACCAGAATCTTAATTCCCGAGCTTCAATGAGATGATGCAGCTTAAACCCAGCACCAGAAATGGTTCTTGAAGCAGCAAGCATATCTATTAAAGATGCATCTTCAGGAACAAACTCTTTGATCAAAGCTAAATAGTTAGGTAAAAACCCAGAAGTTCCTAGTTTTTGCTCAGATTCTTCAAAAATACGATCTTCTAAAGCAATTTCTACAAGATAATTGTTACTGCGAGACATTTCTCAAGAGTTATTTAAAGTAATTTATAAACCTAACCTTTTTCAAAGAATAAACATTATAAACTAAGAGTTATTTTTGAGAGTATGAAAGAATCTATTCGTGCTTATGGTTTGGAAAATGCTGTAAAATTCAAAGGCAAAGCAAATCCAAACGCTGTACTTGGCAAAATTCTCGGGCAGTTTCCTGAAGCAAGAGCTAAAACCAAAGATGTTCTTAAAGATATTACTACTCTCTGCAATGAAATAAATTCATGGTCTTTTGAAAAACAGCAAAAGGAATTAGAGAAAGTTTCTGGTTTATTACAGCAAAAACCAAAACAACGAAAAACAGGTCTTCCACCATTGCAAAACCTTGGGAAAATTAGCAAGCAGGTTGTTCTTCGTTTTGAGCCAAGCCCATCAGGGCCTTTGCATATTGGTCATGCTTATGTTCTTGGATTAAATGCAGCTTATGCAAAAGAATACAAAGGCAAACTTATTTTAAGGATTGCAGATACTAATGCAGATAATATCTATGTTCCTGCTTATGATTTAATTCCCCAGGATGCGCAATGGCTTACAGAAAATGGCGTTACTGAATTAATGATACAATCTGATCGAATGGAGATTTATTATGCTCATGCTCTAAACTCCTTAGAAAGAGGGATCACGTATATATGTAGATGTAGTGCTGAAGAGTTTAGAGCATTAATTACTAAAAAAATAGCATGTCCTTGCAGGAAGAGGCATGTTGATGAAAATATTAAGCATTGGCACAACATGTTTTCTAAATATCAAGAAGGAGATGCTGTTATGCGGTTGAAAACAGATGTTGCTGATAAAAACCCAGCATTGCGTGATTTCCCGTTATTCAGAATTAATGACACCGAGCATCCGCGCCAAGGAAAAAAATACCGTGTCTGGCCTTTGATGAATTTTGCAGTATCTATTGACGACCATGACACCGGCGTTACTCATATTTTACGAGGCAAAGATCATGCAGATAATGCAAAACGCCAAAAATTATTTTTCGATTTATTTAAATGGCAAGTACCGGAAACTATTTTTGTAGGAAAAATTAATTTTACTGACCTTAATGTATCATGTTCAAAAACAAGGCCTTTAATTCAAGACGGAACTTTTGAAGGATGGGATGATATTAGGCTGCCATTTTTGCCAGCATTGCGAAGGCGAGGATATCAAGCAGAAGCATTTATTAAATATGCTTTGGAGGTTGGCGTTAGTCTGACAGATAAATCTGTTTCAAAAGAGGAATTTTTTAAAACAATAAATCATTTTAATAAAGAAGTTATTGAAGAAAAAGCAGACAGATATTTCTTTATTTCTAATCCTCAGAAAATAACTGTTGGAAAAGCTCCAGAATTAACGGTAAACCTCGATCTGCATCCTGATCATCGAAAAGGTGGGAGAAATTTTACCACCAATAAAACGTTTTATGTTACAGATACCGAGGAATTTAAAGACGGACATTTGTATAGATTTATGGATTGTTTAACGTTTAAATTTGATAAAGGAAAAGCAGTATTTCATGCTCGAGAAATAGGGAATGATAAACCGAAGATTATTGAGTGGCTTCCTGAAGATATTCATAATATTAAAGTAGACGTAAGAATGCCTGATAATAGTATTGTTAAAGGATTAGGTGAACCATTATTAGCTGATCTTGAAGAAGGAGACATGGTTATGTTTGTTAGGTTTGGTTTCTGCAGGTTTGACAAATTGGAAGACGATGTGTATAAGTTTTGGTTTACGCATAAATAAGTTAAAACAATTAAATATTTAAATGTATAACAATACCTATAGTTATGAGTGTGTTAACTCGGGATATAAATACTAATATAGGTAGTGGAACACTTGACAATACCGTAGCTGATACTTTCAACAGATTGAAAGCTATGGCTAGATGGAACGAGTCAAGAGAACCAAAGTTACTCTATAGTTCATCAAAAACTGGAACAGTTGTTGTTTTATTTCAATCTGCTGCTGCTGAATTTGCAGCAACTGATGACCGTGCAGAATATCGTTGGAATTTTTTGAAGCCACATGATGGATCTTATAGCGGTTTAGGTTATCCTGGGCCAGCTCAAAATTATAGATTTTTAGTCGGCAGCGAACGTGGTTTTACTGAATATGAGGTTCCTCATGTACGTATCAAACATTCTCATGTCGGAGCTGTTAGAGAGACTGGTCAAGCTGTAATTATCAATGGACATTTAGAATATGAATTTCAGGTTTTTCCAGGGGGTAATAATAGACCTATCTATTTAGGAGAGCCTTACAGCAGAAGACAGCCACATCTAATTAACAGAATTCTTATACCCAAATCTGATTTCAAACCTTATCGTGCTCGTTAAAACATAGAGGTAATTACTAATAATTTTCGATAGTTTTTATAGGGTTTTGAAGGATATTTGGTTTTTCTGAAAAGTTTCCTTATTCATTTGAGTCATAACATTTATATTATCTATACCATATCTTTGGCCTATGGTTCATTTCAATAAAAACAAAGAATATTATGGGTCAAGTTCATGGACTGTTGGCAAAGCGCATGAAGAAATTGAACAAGGTATCCAGCTATTGCATCAGATACATCAACCAATTATTCTTTTTGCAGGCTCTGCTCGTATTAAACCTGGCAATTATTTTTATAGCCATTGCAAACAAATTTCTTATGCTCTTGGCAAAGAAGGTTATGCTATTATGTCAGGTGGTTGACCAGGTATTATGCATGCGGCAAATACTGGAGCGACTGAAGCTAAAACCATTTCGATTGGATTAAAAGCATCATTATTAACTAAAGAGAAGATTACGGATAAAATCTTCACTCATGAAATGGATTTTCATTTCTTTTTTGCACGACGCTTTACTATGCTGCTGCGCAGTGAGGCGTTAATTTTTTACCCAGGAGGATATGGTACATTAAACGAATTATTGGAAAATGCGATGCTGATGCAAAACAATATTGTTGATAATGTGCCATTAATTTGTGTTGGAAAAAAGTATTGGCAAGGCTTGTTTGACTGGCTTAAGCAGAATACTTTGGAATATGATTTTATTAATGATGCTGACTTGAAGTTATTGTATATTGTTGATAGTGTTGAAGAAGTACTTGCTATTATCAAAAAGCATGCTGAACACAAGTAATGTTCCTACATTTTTTAGAACAGGAATTTCCAAATTCTTGCTTGCATTCTCCGCAGCAAATAAATAATTCATCGCATTTTTCATTTTTGCAGTTAGTGTAATCTCCGCATGCTATGCCGCACCAATGGCAGGTTGTAATTTGTGTTATATGTTTTGACTCTTTGCTCAGGGGAGCAGACAACCGTTTATCAAACACAAAACATAATCCTTCCCAATGTTTATCATCAGGAAACATATTGCCATACTTGATAATGCCCCCTTCTAATTGATACACTTGTTTAAATCCACTTTTCTTAAATAATGCTGATGCTTTTTCACAGCGAATGCCGCCGGTGCAATACATAACTACTTTTTTGTCTTTATATTTTTCAAATTTTGGCAAAACTTTAGGAAGATCGCTGAATATTTCTAGATTAGGATCAAGAGCATTTCTGAACCTGCCAATTTTTGTTTCATAATTATTTCTGGTGTCTATAATAATCATATCCTCTTTTTGATCAAGCCATTGTTTAAATGTTTCAGGTTTAAGGCGGATTCCTTTATTTTTTTGATCGTTGACGTCAACGCTAAAATGAGAGGTAACTATTTCTTTTCTAAAACGCACAAACATTTTATCAAAAGGATGCTTGTCTGCATATTGTTCTTTGAATTCAATGTCAGAAAATAATTTGTTTTGAAGTAACACTTTTTTATACATTGTAATTTGTTCTTCATTTCCTGAAACACTGCCATTAATTCCTTCTTCTGCAACAAGGATTTTACCTTTAATGCCTAACTCTTTGCAAAACGCAAGATGATCTTTTTCAAACCGTTGTGGTTGGTTGAGATGAACATATTTATAGAATGAAGTAATAATTATTTTTTCTTCTCGCTTTCTATACACATATACTTCATCATTTTTTCTTAACTTTTCTTTTACTTTCAAGGTGATATAATCTCCTTTATGAGCAGTCGTTTTTTTGTCTTTTGTTTTATCGTTGACAATAAAATTATCAGCTTCCTGTGAAAAAAAGCCTGTTGTGGCACCGGTGAATCCTATCTTTTCTCCAGAAGAAAGTGTATCAGCTTCTAATATAATATGAGCAACACCAATTTTAGGATAATAATTAACTACTTTTCCAAGATATGTTTTAATCTCTGTTGCCTTATTGTTTCCTGATTTTGCCATTTGATCAACAGGTCTTCCTAAATAAAATCCAGGGCTTAATCCTCTATTATAAACTGTTTTAAGATCTTCAAATAATTCTTTTTTCAATGATTCATTATAGGTTCCTTCATTATATGCGTCAAGCGCTTTTCGATATGCTTTGGTTACGGTATAAACATAGTCAGGACTTCTTCCTCTTCCTTCTAATTTTAACACGGTGATTCCTGCATCAATAAGCTGGTCAAGAATATCAATAGTGCAAAGATCTTCAGGAGACAAAATAAATTCATTATCAACATCCATTTTATTGCCTGTTTCTTTGTCAACTAAGGTATATTCTCTTCTGCATGATTGCTGGCATGCGCCTCTATTTGCTGATTTATTAAATTCGTACAATGACATAAAACATCGTCCAGAAATGGCAATGCACATCGCGCCATGAGCAAAACATTCTATTTCAACAAGCCTTCCATGAGGACCTTTAAGCTGATTTTTTACAATCTCCTGATGAATTGCTTTTATTTGAGGGAGCAATAATTCACGTGCAAGTACTATTCTGTTTGAAAATTGGCTGTAAAATTTAATGCTTTCATAATTTGAAATGCTGAGCTGAGTAGAGATATGCACTTCAACACCCAATTCTTTTGCTATCTGCATAGCTGCAACATCAGCAATAATCACTGCATCAATGCCCACTTTTTTTACTTGCTCAAGAATTTTTCTAGTAATCGTAATATCATGGTCATAAAGTAGGGTATTTAATGCAAGGTTTGCTTTAACATTATTTTTCAGACATATCTCTTTAATTTTAACAAGATCTTCAAAATGAAAATTCTTTGCACTCCATGCGCGCATGTTTAATTGTTCAATGCCAAAATAAACTTCATCACATCCTGCTTTAATGGCAGCGTTAAGACTAGCAAAATCACCTGCTGGAGCAAGAAGGATTGGCAGAGCTGTTGACTTTTTCATGGTATGAAGAATAGATTATGGGTTTAAAAACATTTCTTTTGTAAGGCTGCGTAGAAATCCTCCAATGCGCTTAGCATCCTCAGGTCAAAATTCAATCATTTTTCTTAATCGAGAGCGTTACGAGGGGTTGCTCCCGAGTTTGGTTAATAATTCAAACCAACTCGCAAGAGCTCTTGCGAGAGTTAGAATATTTTGTCGTAACAGTATAATTGCAGAGTAAGATAATATCTTTGCTTCTTTCCTAAGCCTAGTTGTCATAAGACCGGCATTTGT
>JACPTB010000015.1 GCA_016192995.1 Candidatus Woesearchaeota archaeon | reverse complement strand
TAATAAAATCCCTTAAGGATTTTCCCGATTTTGCATACAAAATCAGCAACGCAACAAATTGATGTTGCGTATATGTTTTTGGTCCATACTTAAAGTGATACTGAGAAATCTGTTTCTCATAACAAACTTTTTTAACTAGGCATTGTACTTGTTCTACTGTATACTGGATTGTTGAATTATTGTGTTTCATCATACAATTTTTCATGCCAGTATACATATTTATGACTTTCGGGACAACGCCGAAATAATGAATTAAGTTATTATTTTTCACAACGGTTGTTTAACGAGGTTTAAGGGCAACAGTATAATGCCAAAACACATCAAACTGCGCTTTAAACGAAGCAGCTGTATGTTTATTTTTCAGAGAAAATAGCAAAATTTCACCTGATTCTTCATAAGGGAAAATAATAACATGATCGCCAAAGATATTGACTGATGCAGGCATTTTAATAGAAGGCGACAAAAAACGTATTCTGTGATAAGAGCTGTGATGCTTCAAGGTTTGCAACTGGCCTTTGGCATCAGCATTAAAGAGATAGTTAATGCGCACCTTTTTCAAGTGGGCATCCTTATGAAAATGAATAAAAAAGCGATTGACTTCAACTGAACGTTGAGGCACACCATAAGAATAAGCTTGACTGCCTTTTTTCATGTCACGCAAAGCTTCGTAAAATGCTGAACGAAGTCCTTCAATGCCTTGGTAAACAGCAGATTCAGAATGGTGTTTAGTTAAAGTTCTCTGTAGTTGGAGTTGTGGAATAAGTTTAGCCACCGCATGTTTCTGCTGTTGAAACAGCTTCTCTTTATATTCAATATAATCCAATAATCTCTTAGGGTCAGCAGCTTCAAAATATTTAGTATTTGATTTAATGACAAAACTTACTAATCCTTTTTGCATAAGCTTTTCCAATAATTCGTATATTTTTGAAGACGCAACATGAGCCTTATCAGTAATTTTGCCCGTTGTGCTGCTGCCCAATTCCAATAAACCTAAGTACACCTTTGTCTCTGATTTTGTCAGTCCAATATCTTCCAATAATTGAGTATCCATAAGAAAGATGAAAATAAGAGGAGTATATAATAGTTACTATTACTCCCCCCATTGGTGGATGTAATGTTTATAGCTGATAAAAAGGTTCACAAATCATGGTTAATACAAATGACCCAGAAGAAATGAGAAAAATATACCTAGAGGTGTATGGTTACTCTCCAGTCAATGATAAAACCCGACGCTTTGATGTTGCATTTTGTATGAATAATTGCAGAAAATATGGAAGAGAAGCTTTAGACACCTTCCGAAAAGATCAAAATCTTGAAAAGTATAATAGTGAAATTGCAGATTGTCTAAAGTTATGTATTGATCCATGTAGAATGCAACCTTTCGCAGTAGTGTATAACTATAGACATGGGCAAAATTTTAGATGTGAGGACATGATTGTTGAAGCTGAAAACATCAATGATCTAATCAAAAAAATAGTTAAAGAACTAGCTTCTCGATGATTATCAAAAACCAGATAGTTTTTTAAATAACCATCAATAACTGTCGTAACTATGCTCATACTAGAACTATTAAGAAAAATTCGAGATTTATTCAAAGACCATGAATTCGGAGTGTTGGGAATATTAGTAATCATAACATTGCTCATCGGAACAATATTCTACAATCATACTGAAGGTTGGCGCTATCTTGATGCATTATATTTCAGTGTGATCACCTTAACAACAGTAGGTTATGGTGACATCTATCCAACAACTGATGCTGGAAAAATATTTACCATGGTCTATTTGATAGTTGGCGTTGGCATTATTTTTGGTTTCATTAATTTTATTGCTCACCATACTAAAAAACAAGAAATCATTAATCAATTAGTAAAAAACCCACAGTTATTAGTTAAAAGATTAGATAAACGAGAAGATATCAAGACATTTAAGGAAAAATTACTTGAAAGCTTTAACGGCAATCATGGGAAATTTCACAAAGATAAATAATCAAAAAATAACAATATCAACACAAACTCTATAATGATGTGGCGAATACTGTCCGCAGAAAACTATTTTTTTAATAGTAACTTTCTTTCCTGATTTTTTCGCAAGAGCTAATATTTTTTTCCTTAACTGAGCTGTTTCATCTTCGTGAATAAAATCATAGAGGTGAATAATACTTTTTTTCTTAGAAACACTAAACGCAAGATCAAGAAAATCACCTGCATTTTTAGGGAGCGGCATTAAAATACGGTCAAATTTTGCCGATAAGGTTGGAACTATCTTTCGAACATCGCCATGAAATAATTGGACATTGCTTATTTTATTCAGAATAATGTTCTCAACACCATACTTATGAGCAACAGGATTCTTTTCAACACCGATAATTTCAGCAGCATTAGTATTTTTAGCAAGAACCAAAGGATAAACACCGCAACCAGAAAACATAACTAAAATCCGTTCGCCTTTTTTAACCTGTTGATAAATCCTTTTTCGCTCAGATGCTAAACGGACAGAAAAATACACTTTTTCAATATCAAACTTCAAACGAACGCCATTTTCAAGATACAAAGTTTCCTTGCTTCTTTTTCCTGCAATAACCTTTACTTTCTGCGTCCTGAACTCGCCACCACGAACGCCAACTTTCTTGACAACTGTTTTAAGCTGCCGATGTAAAGAGAGCATGGTATCAGCAATCAACTTTTCTTTTTTAATAAGCAACTCTGGAATTTCAATGATGGCAATGGTGCCAACAGTATCAAAAGATGTCTTCAAAACATTCATTTCAGCAGAAGATAATTTACCAGCCAAAGCTTCTTTCAACGTAGTTATTTTTTTAGTTAAACCAATGTTTTCTTTATTGACAAAAGAAACTCCCTTAAGAGAAAACTCTTTGACAACAGGATAATAAATATACTGTTTATCTGCAACAAGCCTATAGCGTTCATCAAACAACTGATACTTAAGCAAATATTGTTTAACCTTTTCAGCATCTTTCTTAAGAACTTTTACCGTTAACATAAGAATAAAATAAGATAAGAAGTTTATAAAACTTTATGCTGTTTGATAATTATTATTAGCCATAGTTGCTGCATGAAAAGCACGTTTTAATTGCCTGATATCACCTTTAGCTCTGCCATGAACACCAAAAAGATAATGTATTCCCTGTTCTAAACCCATATTTGTTAGTATTGCTTCTGCAACACGTGTTCCAAAACCATATGCTGGTGCATAGGTTCCTGCAATTAATGGATTTGCAGCCCATTTATGCGCTAAACGAAATGCCAAGTTATCATTGACAAGATATTGTTCTTTGAGGAGTGTTTCGACATCAACAGGATTTTTACCTTCAACTCGCACCATATAAGAAGCATTGTTTTTAGCTTTATCAACTAACCTTGCCAACACATACGCAATCTGTAAATCTCTGTCTGACAATTGGTCTTCATGAGTTACACCATGTGCTAGTAACGGAGCAGTATTAGCAAGTCCTTCTGCTCGAGCGACATCTGGCGTTAACATGGTAGGAATAGTCCATTCAAACCCTAATCTTCCTTCAAGATATTCGTTATGTGTTGTGACATTATCTAAATGATGACCAGGGATATTTTCATGAAAAAGAAGTAACTTTAATTCAGGCAGCGACATACCTCGTTGAATAGTATCGGTGTTAAACTGGAAAGTTCCTTTAAAAGTAGGTCCCCCTGTATTATGTTTAACACCAAAATAATTGCTTGAGCCAGAAAACCATGTATTAGAAACAGGAACAAATTCCAGTCCTTCTAGTGGATGACGATGACGTGGTAAATGAGGAACAACATGTGCTTGTACTAAACCAAGAGCTTCTTGACGCAAATCACGAACAATCGCTTCAAGATTACCAACATCAATAAGATGCGCATTTCTCCAAGCTTGAATTGCTCCAGACAATCCATTATATTGACTTGGATCAAAACCTTGTTCTTGAAGAAGTGTTGTTAACCTTAAATGGTCACCGGTAACCTAATAGAATACCGGTGCTTCTCCATAAACTGTTGTATAGATCTGATCATAGGTTGGTTTTGCTGCAGACAATTCTAACCTAATTAAATATCTATCCAGATTTAATTCATGAAGTTGAATTCTTAACAACGTATTGGCAACATACAAAATATTATGGATATGCTCTCGGCGATAAGGATCTTGTGGGAAGTCTCCATTATGAGAAGGATTGAATAAATTATCTTGAGCAACAAAAAAATCAACCGAACGCCTCTTTAAAAATTCAGCGACTGCATCTATACTAGGATTGCCGTCCTTATCAAGATTGGAACGAATTCTTTTAGCTTCAGGACAAAAATAAAAACCAGGTAACGGAGCGCCAGAATAATAAGCATCAACAAAATGCCGGAATTTACCATCAGGATTTAAAGGATCTCCACCTAAAACAAGCTCAGTAAAAACAAGGGCTGTCGCAAAATCATGTTCAAATTCAGGTGATAAGTTTCTGCCCATACTAATCAAAAATAAGGAAGACAGAACTCTTTATAAAAACTCTCCTAAGCCCTTCTGCCCTGATTTTTGCATTTTTCCTAGCCTTCCCAAAGCAGTTTCTACTCGTTCAACACTAAAATCATGTTCATCACATAATAATTTCTTCAATTGTTGAACATCTGGTTTTTTAAAAATTATACAATAATCATCAGTGACTGGCATATGTTTAAAAGTATTAAAAACATCCTGCCAAGGATAAGAATAATATTCTTCCCAATGAACATGTTTAAACAAACTATTAAAATCAGCGCCATATTGTTTGACTAATCTCAATGCGTTTTTCGGTCCAATGCCTTTAATGCCGCCATAGTTATAATCAGTGCCGACAAGTATTGCAAGAATAATAAATTGATCTTGAGTTATGCTTAATGCTTTAAAAACATCAGGCGCTTTAATCAACTCTGGCTGAACAGTTACAAACCCAAGTGTTTTTGATTTTTTCTTTTTACCAGTAATAGAAAGGTTTCGTACCAGGCAAGGCACATTATACAACAACGTATCATAATCCTGACTGACAGCAGCATAGGCATCTTTCCTGGCAACAATATGAGCAACTTGCGCTTCACCTTCAGAAGGTGCAGTAACATAAGGAAACCCTAACGCAGAAATCAACGCTTGTGCTTCTTGAATAATTGATGAGGTTAAAACAGCAGTGCGCGAGGCATATTTCTTCATAGCTGAAAGATCTTCACGCTCTTTAGCAATTTCATATTCTTTAAGAGCCTGATGCTTTAATGCTTTACGCCGCTCTCGTTCTTGTTCTTTTAATAGAGGTGGTTTTCCATCAAAAACAAAGATGACTTTAATATCATACTGCATTAAATGAGTTACTCTGCTAAACAATCCAACAAGATGAGAGGTAACATTTCCTTTACTATCTTGTAAAGGGGTTCCATCAAGACTGCGAATGGTTGTTAAAAACTGATATAATAAATTAAAAGTGTCAACAGCAAGCACTTTATTTTTTAAATCATCTAAGGTTATTTCAGTTCGAGGAACTAAATCTCCTAATGCTAAACCCATACAACATCAACTCATTTAGTCAACGCGAACATAAAAAATAATACTGCCAAGTTCATCATAAAGCTGCTGCCCCTGCTGGCGTTGACCTATTTTCACCATGAATTTATACGTTCCCGACACTGTTTTTTTACCATCCTTATTAATAGCAGCGCCTATATTCACTATAACAGGGATATAAAAACGCTCGTTTTTATCTAAGGTAAAGAAATTCTGCTGAGGTGTTTTAGAAAGCCATGACACAATAGTTTCATCGTTGCCAGCATTGCTGTTACTCTTAGTTTTACCATCAAGCCCTATATAAGTTACTTGATATTCCCGCTTGTCATTCTTATTATTTTTAAAACCTAAAGGAAATACATACGATTGTCCAACATGAATACCTTTTTTCATAACAGTGCTCGCCATAACAACAGGATCTTTATCGAGTTTTTCATCAAGGATAGTTTTGTCTGCATCAGTTATACTTAATGACGATGCAACCTCTGATGAGGGTTGAGTGATTGATTGCGGGTCAGACATCTCTTCTTGAACTGGTGCCTCAACAACAACTTCATCTTCTCTTTCTTCTGGTTGAGCAGGACAAAGTACTGGATCTGTTACAACACTTCCATCAAAACAAACATATTGTTTCTGAGTGCAGCCACTAATAAGAAAAACAAACATCAACAAAAACAGTAAAAATAATTTTCGCATAACAACACCTCATGATTTCTTACAATTGTTTTACTTTCAAATTTTTGAACATAACAGGCAATTGGTTGAGTGCTTTCTTGGTGATTTCACCTGTTGTAATATACAAAACCGGTAACTTCTTTGACTCCCCTACAACATAGACCATTGCCAAATCATTTTCATTATTGTTTTTCTTTGATCGTGCGCGACAATAATATTCTACGCCGCCTACAGGGCTAGGGACAGTAATAACAAACTCGATATCACGCTTCTTTTGTAGAATAGTATAAGTAACAATATAAATATTGTTCTTTTTGAAGAACGTGCAAATCTTCTCGAGGAACGGATCTTGGACTAAATCATGCTCAAGATTATGTTGAAGAGAAACTTCTTGAGGTAAAGAAGGAGTTGATGATGTTTCTACAACTTCAGGTACAGTATTTGTTAATTTCTCTTGCTTTATTTTGCGAGGAGTTTGTTTTTTAACAACTGCCTGTTTTTGTGGTGCAACAGGTTCTTTTTTCTCAATAATTGGTTGAAAACGCTGCTCAAGGATAGTATGTACTTCTTCATTGCTTAACAAATACCATTTCCAAAACAAGCGCTCTTGACCATAGATAGTTGCTTGAATAGGAACGGCAAAATCCTTAATATTACGAAGGGAAACTCGTGTTAAAGGCTCGACCTCAGTATCCTCAAGCAATTTCTTCTCCTTAAGAACATCAAAGGTGCGCCTGTCTTTTTCATTAAGATCAGCACAAAGGGTTTGGAGCTTGTCAAGTTGTTCTTTAATATAATAATAAGGGCTTCCTCCTCGTTTAAGATGAGTTAAGCAAACACGATCATGACTATGAAGTTCAGATAAAAAAGCGCCAATAAGAATGGTATTTGACTTTAATTGGCTTGTTATTTGGCTTGGAATTAAAGGCCCCTGAAGTTTCACTAATTGATAAACAGCTTCTCGATCAACCATAGAAAGAGTGGGTCAACTGAGTTTAAAAAGTTTGTTCAAGGCCTCAGCCATCTGCTTTCCCAGTAACTAACATCACCTTCATCATCAACAACTGCTAATAACAAACGTTTTTTAGTGGAATGCGCCACTCTATTTTTAGCAGCAAATTCATGCCAGGTCAAGGCTTGTGACTCATGAACAGGAAACACCACCCATTTTGCATGATCTTCTCCTGGTTTTACACCACGATCATAAACACGAAAATCAGCGCCAAATTTTAATGCTGTTTTTACAATATAGCCGCGGGTGCGCAAATCGCGAAAAACTGCATATTTAATCCAAAAGTTTTTCTCGAGTTTTTTTGCTTTTGCAATAAATTGTTCATGAGAAATCTCTTTTTTTCTTCGATCAGACAATTGTAAACGTTCTTTTTCCATCAAATATAATGTTTCTACTAAATTAAGTTCGACCTTTCCTGTTTGCATGCTCCCAAAACGGCTCTTATCATAAAGTTCTCGGGCAAGATCAGTATTTTCAGTAATGATAGTTCCATGGTAGAAAGTTGCTGAAACTTGTTGTTTTTTGATCATACGGTTAATTTTCATTCACAGTATATAAATATTTATATACTGTGAATGAAAATTAACTGTATGGTGAAAATAGAATTAACCTTTCTTGGTACAAGCTCAATGGTGCCAACAAAAGAGAGAAACGTGCAGGGAATTTATGTAGAGTATAAAGGAGAAGGGATTCTTATAGATTGCGGAGAAGGAACGCAACGCCAAATGGCAATTGCAGGCATTAATAGAATAAAGGTAAAAAAGATTCTTATTAGCCACTGGCATGGTGACCATGTAGCAGGTTTAGTAGGCTTGATTCAAACAATAGGAAATATACAGGAAAAGGTAAAACTAGAAATTTACGGACCTACAGGCACAAAGATGCGGATGAAGCATTTGATGAACTCATGTATTTTCTATAATAAAGTAGAGGTAATCATTCGTGAGATAAATCCAAAAAAACTAACAAAATTCTATGAAAATAATGACTATGAATTATACGCTGCCCCCCTTGAGCATTCAGTGCCTTGTATAGGATTTAGATTTGTAGAAAAAGATCAAAGAAGAATAGATATGTCCAGAGCAAAAAAACTTGGTTTAAAAGAAGGTCCTGACATTGGAAAGTTGCAAGAGGGCACATCAATAATTATAAACAAGAAAAAAATCAACCCTGATGATGTTTCTACAATAACAAAAGGAAAAGTAGTAAGTTTTATTTTGGATACTGCAGTATGTAATAATTGTAAAGTGCTTGCAAAAGATGCTGATCTTTTAGTCTCTGAATGTGTTTACGCTGCAGATCTTGAAGAAAAGGCAGAAAAATACAAGCATCTTACTGCAGAGCAGATTGCTCTTGTTGCCAGCCAAAACAATGTAAAAAAACTGATAGTAACTCATTTCTCCCAACGTTATAAAGAAGTAAGCAAAGTGCTTCAGGATGCTCGAGACATATTCAGCAACACTGATGCAGCATTTGATTTTATGAAGACAAAGGTTGAATAATCGGCTCTGCCCCGAATAAAGTTTTTGGTGCCATGCTAGTGATTATCCTATAAATAAATAATCGAGAAAAAAGGGAATTCCAATGGGAATTTTTTCCTTCTTATAAACAAGTGAGATAATCACTGTACCAAAACCGAGGCTATGCCGAGATTCGGGGCAGAGCCGATTAATAAAAAAGACTAATTATGCCAGCAATTAATCTTTTTTATAAGCAAGTTTAATATCACGAGCTTTGACAGTTTTCCTTCCTGCATGCAAAGCTAACTTCACTGCATCTTGGGCAATTTTCTCTGCAATATCTTCAACAATATTTTTCATAACAACCTTTGCTTTATCAGAAACACGATCAGCGCCTGCATTTTTCATGATTTTCTCCATTGAAACAACAGGAATCAGTCTTTTTGCCATAATTAACCCTCCTTTGACCTTATAACAACCTAAATAATGATTTTGTATATAAAACTTATCATATAGAAAAACATTTTAACAGGAAAAAAATAAAGGATATATGTCACATAAATCAAAAGGTATAAATGCAGAACGCGAGTTGATTCATCTATTTCATAAG
>JACPTB010000014.1 GCA_016192995.1 Candidatus Woesearchaeota archaeon | reverse complement strand
AACTTCTCGTAAGCGCCATTTATCACCTTCAATGGAATAAAACTTTTTTAATGCTCTTTCAGCTGCTTTTGTTATATTCTTTTCATCTTTCTCATCCACATCTATAAACAGATCAACATCACTATCTCTATCAAAGTCACCTCTGGCAACAGAACCAAAAAGAAATATTCGTTTGATACTTGATTTAATATCACTATCTCTGAAAAGATAGCTTAAGTAAACATAAGCATAGCCTATGAGAATCTCTTTATTCAAGAGAATCACCTATTTCTTCTAATCTTTTACTAAGAATCTGTTTTACGGTAAGAAAATTATCCAGTACTAGTTGAATCTGACTTTTAGAACATTTTCCGTAAATTAAGGTGTCTCTCTGCTCCTCAATAGTGTACAAATAATCGTAAATTTCTTCTTTTCCTTCAAAATAAACAGCCATCTTTCGTTCTATAAATGGTGGAATCTTCTGTCCTAACTTTGGTCGTTCAAACCATGTATGTTTAAGCATTTTCCCTGTGGTGAGGAGGTTTATTTTATGCAGGTATAACTCTAGAATCTCAACGCTGCATGCACTACAATGAAAACCAATAGTTACTGGACGTTGTTCTATTCCTTTATCAATGGCATCTTGTATCTGTTCAAGATGTTCTTTTATCCTTCGTTTATGTTCAAATATGCTTCCCATAAGGTATAAAATGTACCATTAATATTTAAATTTTTTGGTATATTTTATACCTTTATTTGGGCAAAGCTCGGGTTACTGCCAGTTCGCATTGAGATCTTTGTTAAACAAAGCAATTTTCTCTCTGGAACTCCGAAAATTGCCCGATAAGTATTTCGAAAATGCTCACAAAATAGGCAGTAACCATAATTTTGCAAAGTTCTCAATCACTAATTATCTCAATCTTCCAATCCCTAATCTTTCTGTTTCAATCGCAAATCTTGCTTGACCAGCTGGTGTTGGATATTCTCCTGTTGTGCATGCAGTACAAAATCCTACTTTCTGCTGTGGATCAAGGCTTTTAGCAATAGCTATAAGTTCGCCAATATCATTAAATACAACACTCTCAGCGCCAATAGCTTGGGCAATTTGTTCTGGTCTTGGATGTGAAAATGCAAGAAGTTCTTCAAAGGTTGACATA
The DNA here is from genome assembly GCA_016192995.1 of Candidatus Woesearchaeota archaeon. NCBI lineage: Archaea > Nanobdellati > Candidatus Woesearchaeota > Candidatus Woesearchaeota archaeon. The sequence goes on along the minus strand of JACPTB010000014.1, from coordinate 22,125 downwards.
GCTATGCCCATCCAACAAGGATTTCTATTAATATCATAACCTGTGCGAACATGAACACTTCTTGCACCACCTACTTCCTTAATATATTGTATCACTTCTTTGGTTGTATTGCCGCGCACTATACTATCATCTAATGCAACAACATCTAAACCATCAACAATCCCAGGTGTTATTCTGAATTTTTCTCTGACACGTATATGTCTTCCATTTGGATCATCATGGAGAAAACTTCGGTAGTCTCCTTTTCTGATAAGAACTTCAACAACACGAGCATAGTTTCCTTGCTCATGGAGTAATTTCATATAACCATCAAGATAAGCACGTGGAGTTTCAGGGATAATAGTTATAACGTGGTTATCGGTAAACGTTAATGGTTCTCTTCTTCCCAACGCTTCTCCCGCTTTTATCCTAAACTCTTGCACAGAAACTCCATCCTGTATCGAGGTAACATTTGCAAAATAAACATGTTCAAATAGACAGGTGCGAAATTCTTTAGGTTGAGTATAGGCAACAGGACCATGCATAGTACCATCTTTCTCGACCATAACCATTTGTCCCGGAAGTATATCATGATAATTTCCTCGTTTAGTAAACCCAAGATCAAGCAATGCAGTTGATTCTGATGCAATAAATATGCCGCGATTATCTTGTGCATAACATAACGGTCTAAATCCATAAGGATCACGGACTGCTATAGTTCTTCCTTCAGCGTCATTAAATACAATACAGTAAGCGCCGTCAAGCACATCGCTCAGTTCCTTAAATATGAAACAATAATCATCAATAGTTGCATGACGATACTCATGAAGAAGATCATTGACCACTATTTTTATCAATTCACCATCAGTATGTGTGGTGAAAACTCTTCCTTTTCTTACTTGTTTAGCAATTAACTCTTCTGCATTGATAATATTACCATTAAATGCAATAGCAAAGTTTCTGCCAATATCACGTGAAGATTGCTGTTCATAAGGATGCGCTAATGCTTCTAATTCTGTTCCACTTAATTTTTGATTTGCCTGAGAGGTTGCATATCTTCCATGAGCAATTCCTGAATAACCAACTATTCTATTCCGTGAACCTCTTAGTCGTTTACTATCCGGATGTCCAAATCCTTGAACAATATCACCTGCATGTTTTTCAACATATAATGGTGATCTATTGCTTCGTTCATCAGCATAAACTGCCACTCCTACCGACATATTAAACCTATTGCATTGAGAAAGGAGCATATTGTATAAACAAGGAAATACATTTGCAGAATGATCATATAAATGCACTGCTGCTACTGCGCATTCTGTACCTATTTGGTCAAGCGACATCCCCATATTAACAAGGAATAAAGAATAATTAATAAAGATGATTATAAACTTTTTTAAATAATACACCTTTCTTAGTTATATGCCTCGGCAAATAACAACGAATCTTAAACAACATTTACCAGCAATCATCGAAAAAAACTTCCAAATAAGCAAAGACACCACCATTTTATTAGTTTATGATGAACAATGCAAGCTTGCCAAGATATTGGCAGATGGCTATAAAGAGGCAATAGCTCATTATCAACATCAGATCATTAATTACGATAAAATAGCAGCTGAAAGTATTCTTGCTATTTTCGACCAACTACCAAAAAAATCACTAGTGATTTTAGTGCAAAGCTTGTCATTTAGAATAACCAAAGACAGACTAAGAGCAGATTTGTTTAGAAAAGGGCATATGGTTATAGAGCATGCGCGTTTGCAGCACAATAAAGAAGACCAAATTGAAACATATATTAATGCATTAGAGTATAACACTCCGTATTATACGCGCATGTGCAATAAAATAGAACAATTACTTAAAAACAGTACCAACATCACTATTGCTTCTGAAACTTGCGGAGAAAGTAACAGAGATAAAGAAAACCCTATACTTACGATTAATTCACCTTATGAAGAACCAGTCAAAAATACCGGCGAATTTTACCAGCAATTAATTCCCGCAGGAGGATTTCCTATTGGAGAGATATTCACTGAAGCGCAACAATTAGATAAGATTAATGGCTCTGTTATTGTTTTCGGATTTCCAAACAGCAATCACCTTACAACATGGACAGAGCCTTTTATGGTAACTATTAAAGACGGCTGTCTTGTTTCCCATCATGGACCAAAAGAATTTGATGATATTCTTAATTTAATTAAAAGCGAAGAGATGGGAAAAGTGCAAATTCGTGAAATTGGATTTGGATTAAACAAAGCTCTTGGATTTGATAAACGCATTGATGAACCAACAGCATTTGAGCGATATGCTGGCGTACATTTTTCTCTTGGTTTAAAGCATGCTATGTATCGAAAAAAATTTCCAAAAACAGTTTATCAAAAATACCATGTTGATATTTTCTGCAAAGCTGATACTATAACTATTGGGACTACCAGAGTATTTGAAGAGGGAAGATGGATTGAATAAATAATAAAAAATAAGAGGCTCTGTCCCGAATCTCGGCTTACGCCTCGGTTTTGGTGCCGTGATTATCTCGCATGTTGATAAGAAGGAAAAAATTCCCATTGGAATTTCCTTTTTTCCCACGTATTAATTAGAAAGATAATCACCAGCATGGCACCAAAAACTTCATTCGGGACAGAGCCAAAATAAGAAAAACATTTATAAAACATATTCTATCTCATGCTAAGATGGAAGATAAAGAAAAGAAGAAAAGCAGCCATACTTCAGATGATGAGAAAGATGATAACACTCATCTTCATTGGGCAGATCAAATTGCATTAATGGTTGAAGAGCATGTTGCTCGACATAAGGAACTTCAACCTCTTGTTAAAAAAAATGGTTATTTTATTTATGATGAGAAAACTCCTTCTGGTGTTATTCATGTTGGCTCAGGAAGAGGATGGATTATACATGATGCTATTGCAAAATCTCTCCAGAAAAGAGGTTTAAAAGCAAGGTTTGTGTTAAGTTCTGATGATATTGATCCCTATGATAAACCAAATAAAGAACTTGGTCCTGCATGGGACAAATATTTAGGAATGCCCTTTAGAAATATTCCCAGCCCTGTTGAAGGTTATGAAAGTTTCGGCGATTATTATTTTTATCAATGTGTTGAAAAATTTGAAGAACTTGGTATTCATGCAGAGCTTGAAAGCACCGGCGCAGAATATGAAAAAGGAACTTTTAATGCTGCTATCAAAAAATCATTAGATAATTATAAACAAATTCAAGATATTTTTATACGCTATTACGGTGAAGATGTTGATGCTGCAAAAAAAATTCCGTTTAATGCTATCTGTGAAAAATGCGGCAAGATTGCAACAACACTTACCTCTGCATGGGATCCTGTAAAAGAAGTAGTCAGCTACGAATGCAAGAATATCAAATACACTAATGGCTGCGGCTATAAAGGCCAGGTTTCTCCTTACAATGGCAATGGAAAACTACCGTGGAAAGTAGAATGGGCAGCTAAATGGCCAAGCAAAGGAGTTGTTTGCGAGTTGGCAGGAAAAGACCACTTCACTAAAAATGGCTCACGAACTATTGCAGTTGCTATTTGCCATGAAGTCTTGCATTACCCGCCTCCTTATCCATCTACTTCAACAGAAACAGGGAAAGGATATGAATTTTTTAATATTGGCGGCAAAAAAATGTCAACCTCAAAAGGTCAGGGTGTTCCTTTTAAAGATATGACTACAGTTCTGCCACCGCACATGGTGAGATTTTTATTAATCAGATCACGGCCTAATGCTGTTATTGATTTTGACCCTAATAGGGATAACGATATGATTTTCTTATTTGACCGGTTTGATCAAACTGAAAGGATTTATTTTGGCAAAGAAGAAGCTAATGAAAAAGAAAAGCTTATGCATCAGCGTATTTACGAGCTTTCTCATATCGGACCCGTGCCAAGCAAAATGCCTATTCAAATTCCCTTCAAATTTGCAGCAGCAGTAATTCAAATTGGTTTATCTGAAGAAAAAGCTCTTGAGATTTTGAAAAAACTGGATTATCTACCGCCTAAAATAACTGGCACTGATTTGCATTACGTGACACAGCGTTTGCATGATGCGCAACAATGGGTTGACAATTATGCAAGTGATGACTATAAATTTCAAGTGCAGGATTCAGTGCAGGTTAAAGTAGATCATCTTTCAAAAAAAGCATTGCAGGAAGTTGCTGCATTGCTTGAGAAACAGAAAAAGATCAATGATAAAGATCTTCATACTGCATTTTATGATATTTGCAAATCATTGCAGCTTGAACCAAAGCAATTCTTTCAAGATGCTTATAAAGTAATCATCAACAAAGATCGAGGACCGCAGTTAGCAGGTTTTATTTTGACCATCGGCAAAGATAAGTTTGGGCATTTGGTCAAGCAATTATAATTCTGTTAATAATATTAAACAATTACGTTATCTTTCTAACAATTCCTGTACTTGTATCAACCTCAACACTATCGCCTGTTTTTAAAACCTTAGTGGCAATTTTTGTATAGACTATACAAGGAATCCCTAATTCTCTGCTGACAACTGCTGCATGGCTTGTTAAACTCCCATAATCTGTAATAATAGCTTTTGCTTTTTTCATCGCTATAATGAAATCAGGACTCGTCATAGGAGAAACAAGTATCTCGCCATCCTTCATTGTTTTTATTTCTTCAGCAGAATGAAGAATTCTTACATTACCTTTTATTTTTTTACCTTCACTTGCGACAATTCCTTTAAATTCTTTTGCATCCTTATCAAATTGATTATTAAGAAAAGGATTAAGTATAGCTAACGCTTTTTTACCAGTAAAGAGTTCTTCTTTATTTTCTTTGGCATGAATGGTATAATAACAAAGATCATCATAACAAATTTGTTTTCTCTTTTCAATTTCTCTTAAAAACAAGGTAAAATAATAAATAGCTTGAAGAATATATTTTTTCCTCTCGTAATGCCACCATGCGCAAAATCCAATAAGCTGACCAATAGTAACTAGTTCTTTGCTTAGTTTATAATACATAATTATTTTCTTTTGTTTCTTTTTAACGTTCTCAGTGTATTGCTTTAAATCTCGTATCTTTTCTTGAGCTTCTTTTATAGAAATCTTACCTAATTCTTCTTTGAAATAGTTAATTGATAATTGTTTGCTTCCATAGTAACTATTTAATAGCCAATGGTATTTTATCTGGTGTTTATGTAATTTTTTATTAAATATAGTTTTATTTCCTTGCAATTTTTTTATTTCTAATAATTCAAGTTCAGCATGCTGATAAAAAGTTAGCTTCTCAGAAGTACATAATGCTTCCATAGTTTTAGCAACATCTTTACTTGGAAATGTTTTTTCTAGTTTCTTTTGCAGGTAACTATCACTTCCAAGATTTGCAACTTCAGGGAGTAAACCAATGGTCCAGAATTCTGATTTTAGTTCAATAAACTGTTCATATTTTTCAGCAAGGAGCATAGTGCTGCAATTTTTTAATTTATTTTGAGTTATATTATTGAAAAAATTACTGAGCTTTTTTACAACATTTTCCCATCTTATCCATGCTTTTTCTCGCTGATCTCTGTTAAGAATAAATTTAACAAAATTATTCTTGCCTTGTTGCTGCAGTTTTTTTAAATCACAGAAGAAATAAAGTTTTTCCTGATAAACTGCTTCAAGTATATCAGGCCAACCATAAAACTCCTGGTTAAACCCCTTTATGCCATACCACCAAATATGGGTAAAAAAAGGCTTTCCATCTATTGGTCCCCAACAGAATAATGGTTTTGCAGGATTAATCATGCTATTAATAACACAATATCTATTATTAATATATATCTATTTTATAGGCTCTGGGCTTCATCCAAAAATAAGGTTAGCGCCCTCAGGTCGAAACTCTTCACAGTAACGGTTTAAAGAGGTCAGAGGGTTGGCTCCTTCGGAGCGTGACCGATTATGCGATTGAAATAAGCGAAGTTTCGAAGGCGCTAACCTGGCGGCAGCCATTTTTTGGATGAAGCCTAGGCTCTGATAAACTTTATAAACCAATAAAATATTTTCCCCATATGCCCGAGCCTACAGAAACCTTATTAACAACAACTGATAAACTGCATTATATCAGTGAGATTATTAAACCAGTTTTTACGAAAATTATAACTGCAGTAGTAGTATTATTGATTGGTTTAATCATCGGCAAAATTATAGGAAATGTTCTTCAAAAAGTGCTTTATGAATTAGAATTAAATAAATTGATTAAAAAGATTACAGGATTAAGAATAAGATTTGAAGAATTTATCGGAACTCTTGTTACCTATGGTATTTTCTTTATTTCAATTATATTTGCCTTAGATATATTGGAGCTTACGACTATTATTGTACAAACTTTAGGGATGCTCATTTTATTTATCATTCTTATCTCAGTTGTATTAAGTGTTAAAGACTTCATTCCTAATTTGATTAGCGGGTTGATTATAGCAAAAAAAAAACTTATTCAAGAAAATGACTTGATTGAACTCGGTTCAGTTAAAGGCAAAGTTCTGCAAGTAGAATTATTGGAAACAAAAGTAATGACACCTAATGATGATATACTATATATTCCCAATAGTATGATAACTAATCAGAAAATCAGGCGAATGAGACGGAAAAAGCACGTTAGTAGTAATTAAGTAATAAGTTTTCTTATACTTACATCATCTCTAACAAAGAAACAATATTCCAAATCTGTGTTCGTGTATAGGGCTGCATATTAGAATCATCTGATACTTGATCTAATTCGCTTAATGCTCTATTCACTTTAAGCGATATTTCACCCTGTGTTTTAAGAAAACTAATAGAATTTTCAATTCGTTGCTTGACATTTTTAGGAACTGACTTGTCTTCAAGCAATTCCTGCAATGCCTGAACTATATTTTGTAATTTGTCTTCACTCATAATCTCAACCTGTGCGTTTGTTTGCAAAATTAATCAAAACTAATCTTCTTTCTTCATTTGCTGCATGATTTCTTGGCGCAAAGCTTGAGCTTGTTCTTTAAGCTTATTTTCCTGCTTTTCAACTGATTTAACCCTTAATTCATACATTTCTTTCTTCTCTTTTAATGAAGCCATAAGATCTTTTTTTGAAGAAGCAACCATTATGTTGCCAATAATTTTATACGCAACATCTGTTTTTTCTAATTCTGATAATGCAGATTCTGCTTCTAATAACTGCGTCTGAAACTGCTGCTTCTGCATAATAGTCTGCTGCAAATTTTGCTCATGCATCTGAAGTTTTTGAAGATTTTCTTCTTGTGTTGCCATGCTGCGCCTCCAGCTTTTCATAGACTGTTAATAATTTGGTGACATTATTTTGCGTTGCGCGCAAAGCAACTGAATCACGCGCACTTATTGCTATTTCAACATAACCTTTTTTTTGAGTAATAGTGTATGAACTTCGCTCCCATTGAGCATTTTTCAACTCAGGAAGTAATAGTACATAAAGGTCATGGTTATCAGTATATGCTTTTATGAGTGCTTCATATTTCATAGTAAATTCATAACTCATAGTAAACTTAAACTGCCTTAATTTTAGTCACGGTAGTGCGTGGCTTAAATAACATTTTACTGCCGCAATAAAGACATCGAATTCTTTTTCGAAGATTTTCTGAGGAAATTGATTTGTTGCAATTAAAACATCGATATTCCATGATAATAACCTCGCCATAAGTTGTATAATTGTAAGTATAATTTACGGTATTTACCGGTTAATCTCGTTTTCTGATTGTTCTTGAGATTCATCTTCAGATTCAAATTCATCTTCAGATTCTGACTCTTGCTGCTCCCTTGATTCATTGGTTTCTTCTTCACCAACTACTGCCTCATCAGTTGCTTCCTGATCTTCAGCATGCTTTGGCGTTAAGGTTAATTTGAATTCTTCTTGTTCATGAGTTTGCAATACAGCTTCAGTTCCAAAAGAATATGCTTTGCCGGCAAATTTCATATGACATCCCTGGCATTGCCATATTCCTAATGCTAAGCGTTTTACTTTCATTTTTTTGCAAGAAGTACATTGATATGCTTTTTTTTGAAGCTGTTCAATTTGATCAAAACGTTGTTTTACCGTAATCCCATACCGCGGCCCAAATCGTTTTGTTGATGTTAATTTAGATTGCCTTGCCATGCATCATACATCTCCAGACTATATTTGCTCCAATTTGCTTCATATCTGCTCATTATAAATGGGGTTGCCCGGAATTTCATGAGCTGCTTTACCGCTAACCCTTTTGAACCGGGGTCCAAAGGTCCCAAACCTCTGATGATAGATTACTCCCAGTAATCCCAGTAAATCCAGGATTTACGCTGGACCAAGCTACACCACAACCCCATATATATAATAGGACACCTGAGTAAAGGTGAGTGATTATGTTAAAAAACCTTGAGGATATATATAAATGTTATGCATGATATTACATAAACTTCTGCATATTGAGATATGATTTAATCGTATTATACAAATGGGTTGTTTCATCTGCTACATACGATTCAAACTTATTCGTATGGATTTTATAAATATACATGTCAAACAACGTTCTTAAGAAAAACAAGAATGCTTTTGACTCCCAACGTTCTTCGTAATCTGTATCTAAATACCCCATAAATGTCATAAGCACTTTACCCTGGTTCATTTTAACATTATAACCCTCTCGTTTAACAACAACATCTTTAATGCCAGAAAAAATCATATTTACTTTAATGCAGCCTCTTGCATAATCGCTTGTTTTTTTCCATGGTTCAATTTCTATTTCTATTTGCCTGCCATCTTTAAACACTTGTTCATAGTTCTTCCGCTCGTATTTATCCCAACCTCTTTCCCTAAACCATTTATCAATAACAAGATACAGTTCATTGAGATTAAACAATCCTTGATAATTTAACCGTAAGGTATCAACAACAATTCTTCGTTCTGACATTTATAACACCCTTTACCAAACATCCCAGTGTTCATTACCTTTAGTCTGCATATCTAATGCTTCTTTTACTACATTTGCCAGTTGATATGCTTTAAATCTTAATTTATCTTCCCAAAATGCATCAAAATACATCTTATATACATATTTTACCAGGAATTCCCAAAGTTTCTTTTTAAGAAGTGAACCTTGAAACGTACCTCTGTAATCAAAATCTATTCTTCGCTCAATTCTGACAAAAATTCTTGCTTTCATAAGCTTCTTTTTTTCTCCATCATGTACAACATCAATATAGGTTGCATCCCATATATGAAAATGAAGATTATACTTGTTCATAACCATCTCATTCATCTTCATCCAGGCATCCCAATTAACTTCAATCTCTAATCCGTATTCCTTAGCCTTTTTCTTAAATTTAGTTTCATGAAGCTGAAATCCCCTGAACGTGAGCCAGTCATACACTTGTTTATATAACGCATCAAAATCAAATATCCCTTTAAACAGAATTTGCTGGGGTAATGAGCTAAATGGTACACGTTCAGCCATACGCTTTCTGAGAAAACGTTATTTATAAAACTTATGATTCCCTAGGCTTCGGTGAAAATGTATTGTGTAGCAATATACCATCAAAGAAAGTCAAATGTTATCAAACACTTTCTTTGATTCGTATAGTTTTAGCGCCTATTTTGTGAAGCTCTTCTATGCTTACATCGGGGATTTTTCGGAGTGCCAGAGAGAAAAATCCAATTGAAATATCATTGAAAAGCTGAACCGGCGCTAAAACCTGAAAGATTTTTACCAGAACCCTTCCTTAACTCCTGAAGAGTGCTATATAATGCGTGCTTTGTGCCTGGATATTTTGCTTCTAACTGCGATAATAATCTGCCGATATCACTTTGTTTTTTAAGATACGGTAATTTCTTAAGCTGGCAAAATCTTTTGAGTTCTTCATTAGTGACTGGTTCAAGCAAAGGAAATAAATTACTTTTAGTTTTAAGATTATATTTACTTTTAATTTGTTTACCGGTAAAATAATAGCCAAGCAAGCTTTCAACAGCGTCATCAGTAGTTGAAGCAACAATAATAAGATTAGTTTTAGATATTTTTGTTTTTATTGTGTTAGATAATGGTTGGTAAGTTATTTTAATCGGCGCTGTTATTATCTTCTTGATAAGGTATTCGCATATTCGATCAGTTACCGTGATATTTTTCAATGTTTTAAAAGGCAATTGCCGTTGGAGATGTTTTCTAATTCTTTTTTCAAATACTTTAACAAAACAACTATCACAGAATACTTCCTTACTTTCTCTGCCGCATTTATTGCAGGTTTTACGGATGTTGATGAGGTTCATTATTTCTATTCTCGTTTACTATTTTTATTTTAATAATCTTAAAAATTCTTCTCTTGTTAATCCTAAATCATGCTTAATTATCTTATTTAATAATCCTGGCCCAAGTTCTTCGCCAGCATGATGTGGAATAGTTGTTCTTCTTCCATCTTCATGTTTAAAGATCATATGGCTACCTTTCGTAGGATCATAAACAAAACCTAATTTTACAACAATTTTAGAAAATTCTTTGCCAGTGAATTTAGGCAATTTTGGCAAAAAACACACCCCTATACTTCAATTTGTTGAACTCCTATAAACTGAGGAGGTACATCTTCATCATTTTCTTCAGATTCTAAATATGCTTGTATTGCTTCTTTTGTTCTTTGAATAAGTTGATCCATTGTTTTTGCTTGAGTATGGCAACCTGGTAATTCAACTACTTCTGATACTAACCATCCGTCTTCGTCTTTTTCAATAATGATAGTATATTTTTGCTTCATAAAGTATAAAGAATTACTTAACTATTTAAATTTATTCTTAAAGTAGGCTCTGTGGAAAATCTCGGCATAGCCTCGGTTTTGGCATCAGTTCGGCTTTTGATGGATTTATTTTATTGGATTTTTCTCTCTGGCACTCCGAAAAATCCCCACACGTAAACTTGAAGAGCCTCACAAAAAGATGCCAAAAACTACATTTTCTACAGAGCCCTTAAAGTAATATATTCAATTAATTTCGGTACTTCATTAAGCTTTACTTCAGTCAGCCACACTCTTTCAGGATAAAAAACAACGGTTGTACCCTGCGTATTGCAAAATCCCAAACAACGTGTTCTGGTTACCCAAACAATCCCTGTTAAACCCTGATCTTTAACAAATTTTTTTATCTGGTCATAAATTTCTTGACCATGAACATCAGCACAGCAGGGCGTTGGTGAATTTTCACGTTTATTAACACAGACAAGCACATGTACTTTATAATTCATGTTTTTGATTTGTTTCATAGTTCAAATAAAAGCAATCAATTTTTAAATATATTCTTTAACATCCTTTTCATGGACACTAAGACTATTGGAGTATTAGCAATATTAGGCGCAAGCTTAATGTGGGCATTAGAGCCAATTTTTGCAAAGCTTGCCTATGCTAGCGCAGATTTTCTTCAAACTTCAACCATAAGGGCAATAATCGTTGGTTTGGTCGCAGCATGTTATATCGTAGTTACTAATAAAAATAATTTTAAAGTAAATCTCAAAGAATTTTCTTATCTGTGTTATTTAGCATTATTTGGTACACTTATCGCAGATTTGCTTTACTTCTATGCTTTAACAAAAATTCCTGTAGTCAATGCAGTACTTATAGGGCATATGCAACCAATATTCATTGTTCTTCTTGGTTATTTTGTTTTGAAAGAAGACAAATTAAACAAATATGACTATTTTGGTATTATTATTATGATGGTCGCAGGACTATTAGTTACTACGCAGAATATGAATAATTTAATGCAACTTAAATTAGGGTCATGGGGTGACTTTCTTGTAGTGCTTGCAACCTTAGCATGGACGACAACTGCTATTGTTATGAGGAAATATCTCAAACACGCTCATGCAGGTGTTGTTACTTTTTATCGCTATGGTATTTCGGCAGTTGTTTTTGTGGTGTACCTTTTATTGAAATCATCAATCTCGTTACCTACCTTGTATCAAATAGCAGTTGGCATAATTGTGGGAATTGGCGCGATTCTTTATTACGAAGGGTTAAAACGAATAAAGGCAGCGCAAGTTTCAGCTCTTGAATTATCAACACCATTTTTTGCAGTGTTTTTAAGTTTCTTTGTGTTGGGTGAGCGATCGACAATTATGCAGATAAGTGGTATTCTGTTATTGTTTGTAGGAGTTTACTTTTTGTCGAAGAAAGAACAATAATATTCTGAAATCTAATAATTTGTACTAACTGTTTAAAAAAAGAGAATATTTAAATACTTGCTCATGATACTAGTTAGTAAGAAGCATGTTCATAGTAATAAGGAGAGTGATGATTTGAAAACAGTGGAAATTAAAGCAATTTTGAGAAGATTATTCAACCAAAAGCGCATTGGTGGCAGACATACTGAAGAAAAGAATTGTCTTAAATGTATGAAATATCTACCACGTGATGCTCAGAAGCTTGTTTATGAAGATTGGGAAACATGCATTAAAAATGAATGGATTCTTCGCAAGAAATCCACTGGCGAATGGCATGTTAGTTTAAATCCAGAAAAATTAGGTGAGATTTTACATGAGATCGAATAGTTAATTTTAAGTTTTTAATTTATTTTCAAAAGAGGTGAGTAAGATGGGAGATTTTGAGAGTATGAAGAATGGAGAATATGGTTACTTTTGTGAATTATTTGGTGCAACACCTAGGAATAGAATTTTAGAGTTTTTTTTAGAAATGAGAGAATTAGATTTTGCTATGAGTGATATAATCCAAGAAACAGGATTAAATAAAGCAACTGCTTACAACACCATGGAAGAATTAGTTAAACATCAAATAATTATTCCTACAAGAACTGTTGGTAAAACACAACTATACAAATTAAATATGAAAAGAGATGATGTTCAATTATTGATGGATATATTTAATAGAATATTAAAAAAGATGGCTAAGAAACATGAACAAGAAGTAGTATGTTGATGTGATTTTGTTGAAAAAAATTAAATAATTTGTTTAAACAATTAAACTATCACTTTCTCGACTAAAGGAAACCTCTTCTCGTTCTCTTCCAATGCACTTATTCCTGGCATATCTTGACCGGAAAGCAGCTGCAAACTTGCTCCACCGCCAGTTGAGACATGGAAGAATTTCTTTTCTAAACCAAATTTGCTGACAAATCCAGAACTATCTCCACCGCCAACAATAACGCGAGCTTTTGTTGCTGCTAGGTATCGAATAATATCCAATGTTCCATACAAGAATTTTTCGTTTTCATAATACCCCATTGGCCCATTCCAGATAATAGTTTCTGCTTCATTCATATAATGTTTAAATAATTCTAATGTTTCAGGCCCAATATCCAAACCCATTTGATCATCAGGAATGCAGTCGCTTTTTACAATATCAACATGTTCAGCGTTTGGAGAGTTTGCGACCACTAAATCAGTAGCAAGAACTATTTTTCTGGTGTTTAATAATTCACGCGCTATTTCAAGCTGTTTATCTTCAACAAGTGATTTTCCTACATAATAACCAAGAGCTTTCAAAAAAGTGAATACCATAGCTCCTCCGATTAATACATAATCAACACGCTTAACAAGATTTTCAATAATTGGAATCTTTGTTGACAATTTTGCTCCCCCAACAAGAGCAACTGTTTTGCCGACAAAATTATTAATACTCAGCATATCAAGTTCTTTTTGCAGAGCAAAGCCGGAAAAGCTTGGGAGGTATTCTTGGATTGCACATAACGACGCATGCGCTCTATGGCTGACAGAAAAACCTTCATTAACATAGCAGTCAAAACCTTCTGCTAATTTCTGACCAAAAACATCATCATTCTTCTCTTCTTCAGGATAAAAACGAATATTTTCAAGCATAACAATACAGCCAGGTTTAAGATTCTTCTTCATTACTTCTGCTTCTTGACCAATAACCTCATTAAGTTTTATTACTTCCTGGCCTAACAATAATGACAACTCCTTGGCAACTGGATTTAAACGCAAGCTCTCGACAATCTTTCCCTCCGGCCTGCCAAGATGACTCATTAATACTATGCTTGCATCTTGTTCAAGGAGGTACTGTATCGTTGGCAAAGCTTCGAGAATTCGCTTATTATTATACACGTTACCATCCTGTGTTAATGGCACATTAAAATCCACACGAACTAATACTTTTTTATGGGTAAAATTGAAATCTTGTATGCGTCTCATTTTATTAATCCTAATAGTTTATCGGTCTTAGCAATACTCTCTTCTTGACTGCATGCTTCCATCACTGCGCGAATAGCATCAATATTTTCAGGTACGACAATACTCTCCTGATGCACTGCCTGAAACAAGCTTACTTCATTGCCTTTAACATACAAACATTCATCCCAAATGCAAACATCCATCATATCGTGATGCCAAAGATTTGAATCTTTAGCGTACTCCATAATTGCGGCAGTAGAATCAAACTTTGCTTTTCCTGAAACTATTCTTATCCGAGGCTGATGCCTAAATAATTCAATAACATCTTCCCGCGAAGCAGGTGATTTCAGATAAATTTGCACTGCATGAACATGCATCAAAGTCGTTGGCACAATAACTGCATTGGTAAATATATTAATGTGCGGCAAAACCGTGTTGACATCAGGACCATGATGAGAAGGCATTTTCATATCCGGCACAATTGCATTAATTGGCCCAGTATCTACATCATTTGCATCTACTGCCCTTCTGATTAAAGTAGCACGGCAGCTTTCTACACCAAACATCTTATCAAGACTATGCAATGTTCTGCTTAAACCTGTGGTGTTGCAACTGACAACACGGACATGTTTTTTTCCCCAAGCTTTATCATAATTAGCTTGGCTAACAAATGACACATCACCAACATGGGATTTTTCTCCACCTTGGTAAATTGCTCGAATAGGATATTCATCATATATTAATTTATTTGCTGCGCCAACTTTTTTAGGAGTGCAGTCAACAACAACGTTGCATTGCTGCAATAAATCCTGCATATTTCCGGCAATTTTAATGCCATTATCAAGAAATGGCTGTTTATCACCAACAGCAAACAAAGGAATTTTTTTATGCACTGCTGCTAATACACGGTAATTAAAGGAGTTTACGGTTACACCAACAAGTTCCATATCGTCTTGCGCTTTGACTGCATCAGCAACACGTTTTCCAATAGTCCCATATCCAACAATAGCAACTTTAATCATAACTCTCACCGTTTTCTAACAATTTGCTTGTTTTGGCAGCAATAATACATACAATGAATGCATAATGTCAGTAAACTCTTTACTTAATGCAAGCTCAAGCGCTTCAAGTGTTTTTGGCTTCATCGTAAGCAATTCTTTTTTAAAGAATTGAGTAATATGTTTTCGTTCTTTGTTAAAACCAACAGCTTCAGTAGGATGGGATTTAACTTTATCAGCAAATTTTTCAAATACCATTTTTTTCATGCGCTTGTGCAATTCAGGCTCATGCTGTTCAATAACATCCCAAGTAATATTTTGGAATCCTGTTGCAAGGTGAATTTCACCAACATGCATAGCTGGAAATAATGCAAAATAATGTTTTGGCAATGTTGAAGCGCCATGCTGGACTGTAACAATATGCTTTCCAGGATTAAACGGGTCTTTGCCTTGCATAAATAAATCATGATGCGCCTGGAAATCCAATGGTACATTATCAAGCGGTTTTCCATCTGGTCCTAATTGTCCGCCATGAGCAGAGCCAACATTGATGCTTACTTTGCTTAATCCCTTAAAACCACTCAGAACTATGTTCTTTTTAGGATCTTTTTTAATCTGCTGGAACATTTCTTCATACAACAATGCGAGATATCCATTAACCTCAGGAAATTTAGTGTTTAAACTGCCAACCTCGCCAACTTCTCCACCAACACTTATGATGCAAGGAAATATCATCTCTTTTTCAAGAGATCTGATATAATAAAGAAATTCAGCAGTAAGCTTTGCATTCATTGCTTGATTTTCTTTTGGCGTTTTGTTCGGATCAGCAGTTTCAAATTTAGACGTATCAATATCAATGTTGTAAACTCCTTGTTCAATTGAACTCTTGATGACCTCTTTGATCCGTTGGATCTCTTGTTCAGGATTTTCCGCATATTTTTTAGGATCAGCTTGGTAATGGTCGCCTTGCAGATATATTTTTGTATTTTTAAATCCGCATGAGATGTATGCAGCTTTAACAAGACTTGCATATTCATCTATCTTTTGTCCAGTATAACCTTGCTCAGATAATGCAAGTTCAAATACAATATGAGGAAGTTTTAATTGTTGATAGGCAAGCAATGCAGCTCGAACAGTATGGAACGTGAGCATTCTGCAGTTGATTGCTGGTGTTGTGGCAAACAGATTTTTGCCCTCAGCTTTTTCTCCATAATAAACATAATTAGAACTCGGTTCTAATTTTAAATGATACGCAATTGCATTAATAATATTGATTGCTTCTTTTTTAATTTCTGGATTTTCGTGAACTGAAGCAGTATACTGGAGTTGCCAGATAATCTCTTCTTGTAATTTCTGCTCATTATTGATCTTTACTACTTTTCCTTGAGCATCAAAACTAGCAATCTCTTGAAGCATATGATGTAATTCCTGAACTTGCTTGAAATCCTGATAATTTATTTTTTGCATATATTCACCTCTGATGAAAATGATGTGCTTCTATAAATCTGATAGTTCCTGTTTTAGCGCGCATGACAACAGAATGCGTCATAGCGCCTTTGGCAGTAAACTGCACTCCTCTTAATAACGGACCGTCGCTAACTCCTGTAGCAACAAACATACAATGTTCGCTTTTAGCTAAATCATTAGTGTGGTACACAAAACTTAAATCATTAATTCCCATCTCTTTTAATCTTTGTTTTTCTTGATCATCTTTTGGCATAAGTATTGCTTGAATTTCTCCGCCTAAACATCTGATCGCTGATGCTGCTAATACAGCTTCAGTAGATTTTCCTATCCCTAGCAATAAATCTATTCCTGAATCCTCATATGATGGCGCAATAGCTCCAGAAACATCTCCATCAGTAATAAATCTTATTCTTGCACCTGTTTTCCTAATCTCTGCAACGATGTTATCATGCCGAGTCCTATCCAAAATAACAACAGTAACTTCTTCAACATTTTTGTTTAGCGCTTTTGCTACAATCTTAATATTTTCTTCAACAGAATTATGTATATTTATTTTCCCTGCTGCTTTTGGCCCGACAGCAATCTTATCCATATACATGTCTGGCAGGGAAAGTAAGCCTCCTTGAGGGCTAAGGGCAATTACTGAAAGGGCATTGAGCAATCCTTTTGCAACACTATCAGTGCATTCCAATGGATCAATAGCTAAATCAATTTTGTCGCCTTTTCCAGAACCAACCTTTTCACCATTATAAAGCATAGGCGCTTGATCAATCTCACCTTCGCCAATAACTACGGTTCCATCAAAATCAACATTATCAAAGCGCTTTTTCATAGCTTCAACAGCAGCTTCATCTGCTTTGTATTTATCTCCTTTTCCATACCATTGAGCGCAAGAAAGAGCAGCAGCTTCTGTTACACGAACCATTTCTAATGCAAGATTCCGATCCATTATCTTTGACCTGTTACCATAATTATCATGAATAATGAGTTTCTGTCACTTAGAGTATGATAACATCACACTTTTAACAGTTTCAAATAGTAATCTATATTTAAATATTACTTTCATGACTTATCTTCGAGTACATCATCATCAGGTTGAAGCTCGCGAGGATCTACAGCATCATGCTCTTCTTTTTTTGCTTTTTCTTTTCCTTTTTTTAGAAGTTTATTTGATTCTTCTTGTTTTTGATTTTTCGTTAATCTGATATTAACGTCAATCACTTTCTTCAAGCTTTCTTTTTTCTTTTTTAATAGTTCATACAGCGTAAACAGCATAATAATTGCTCCAGCTATAGATGAGATTAAAACAGCATTATTTTTCAAGGTCTGGCTAAACGATTCTTCAATAATTTGAGCCTTATCAAGCTTAGTTTTTTGATAGGCATACTCGTTTTGTACAAGGTCAAAACTTGCGTTTGCAGTAACTATATCATTGGTTAAAAGAGCTGTTCTCGTATTGGTTAAAAAGGTTTTTAGATCAGCTATGTTAATGTCTGCTACATCGTATTTATCGCGTTTTTTGTCATGAAATTGCTGTTCAAGATCACGATATTTTTGTTCAAATTCCTGTAATTGAGATGTTAAACTTTGAATATTTGCATTTTTTTGCTCAATATCCTGGGCAGTTTCTGTTGCTTTATTTGAATCGACAACGGTTACATTATATTTAAAGGTAAAATCATTGACTTTAATCGTTAGAGGAAGTTCTCCTCCTTGTTTAAAATTACCCATGACAATAACATAACCTGTTTGTTTTGGTTCAAGCAGTGGAATTGAAATGATGTTATACGTAGAAAATCCCTTTCCTGAAACAAGTGCAGGAACATTATTCAACGTAATAGTGCCATTATTTTGTAATTCTATACTCAGTTGAATGTCTCCCACATTAAAGGTATCCGGAAGAATACTAATAAGGTCAACACCTTCAATGTCAACAGGCATCTCATTAGTTGTTTGATTATTTTGTTCAATAGGTGTTGTTGTAGTTGAGGTATTAGTGGTATTAGTAGTATTAGTGATGTTATTTGAAATAGTTCCATAGTCAGCCACTATCGTTGTGTTGGATGCATTATCTTGGAAAGTGTCTTGTATAGAATTATTTTCACCTGAAGTTGTATTTGTAGTGGTAATATTTACTGTTGTACTATTATCTTCAGCAGAAATAACAGAAGCAAAACTTACCATGAGAATTATTATCATTGCAGTAAGAATATAATTATTAATTTTCATGCTTTCACTCTTTACCTCACGACTATTGAGAACAATTAAGATACTTTTTATAAAGTTTCTGCTCTGTAGGGCACTGTAGAAAATGTAGTTTTTGGCATCTTTTGGTGAGGCTCTTAAAGTTCATATGCGAGGATTTTTCGGAGTGCCAGAGAGAAAAATCCAATAAAATACACTCTTGAAAAGCCGAACTGATGCCAAAACCGAGGCTATGCCGAGATTTTCTACAGAGCCGCTCTATAGGCACAATCCAAAAAACGAGTGATATTGCGAAAATGCCTTCGGCAGCCACCATCAGCTCGACTTAAGATGCAGTTATCGATTGTGCTATCCTCTCTGGAACCTCGGATAGCATTTGATGAAACATCAGATAAGCCTCGCAAAAAAGATGGTGGCACTTTTCGCAATATCACTTACAAATTGGATTGTGCCGTTCTGTATTTTACTTGATATCATATATCTCTGCAGTTACAAAGGGATTTTCTTCAACAAAGCTGCAGCCTATGTTAAGAAATTCTTTTTCAAAGGGATAAAATTTTCTTTGCTTTACTGCCAAGCATCGCGGTGAAAAAAATATTTGTTTTCCTCGAATAAAAATAGGAAAATCATGGCATGTTTTTGGTCGTTTTTTATTGTTATAAACAGTGCATCTATTATTTTTATCCAGACTTGTACATCCATGTTCTCGTTTGCTCATATGCAATGAAAAATTCTCATTGGGCAATTGTTTTAATAATCCTTCTTTAGTCAGCTCAACAACTTTGTTGTGGGTAACAACTGCAACTTCATCAGGTTTCATCACTAAATAGCCCTTTCTACAACAATATGCCTGACATTCTTCACTGCAAAAATTGCTGATACTGTTCCGCGCTCTATCTGCAATTTCAAGTATTTTTTCTTTAGTATCGTTGGAAATAATCTCCATTAAGTAGCGAAATCTCGCAACCTATATAAACATTTATATATTGACGGTTCTGTCCCGAATCTCGGCATAGCCTCGGTTTTGGTGCCGTGATTATCTCACTTATGTATAACAAGGAAAAAATTCCCATTGTAATTTCCTTTTTTCTCACCTATTTATTTCTTGGATAATCACCAGCATGGCACCAAAAACTACATTCGGGACAGAACCTATATTAACTTTGTCAAAAACTTTATAAATAGTTCCAAAAATCAATAGCATGTGGTTAATTTAAAGAAACTCAAACAATGCCCTGAATGTGGAGGGAATAATGTGAGATATAGTGAAGCTGAAAAAGCTTTGATCTGCAAGGATTGCGGAGACTTATTTCATGAACTTACTCCAGAACAGGAAAAAAGATTAGAAGATGTTTCTGAGGTAATATAATAGGTGGAATTATGAAAGGCGTTATTGTAAACTTTAGAGGAAGTCATCATACACAGAATCATAGGCAAATGATTTTACAGTTTCATGGAATTCATAATCTTGAAAAAGCTGGTTCTTTATTAGGAAAGTCTGTAGTGTTTAAAACACAAGCTGGCAATCAGATTAAAGGAAAAATTTCTTTACCGCATGGAAGAAATGGCGCTGTTCGCGCTATTTTTGAAAAAGGCATGCCAGGACAAAGCCTAGGGAAAGAAGTGGTTGTAGAATAAATTTGTTTTAAATAAAACAGAATAAATAAATTTGTTTTATTTAAACCATCACTTTTTTAAATAACCACTTTTTTGGATAAAAAAGGTGATTGCATGAGTAAAGGAAAAGTTGTTTTAGCATATTCTGGCGGATTAGATACCTCTTGTATTCTGAAATGGTTAATAGATCAAGGATATGACGTTATTGCTTATATTGCTGATATTGGACAACGTGAAGATTTTAAAGCTGTTGAAAGTAAAGCCAAAGCTATTGGCGCATCAAAAGTGTATATTGTTGACTGTAAAAAAGAGTTTGTTACTGATTTTATTTTTCCTGCAATTAAAGCAAACGCGCTTTATGAAAGCAGATATTTGCTAGGAACATCTCTTGCAAGGCCTTTAATTGCAAAACATCAAATTGCTATTGCACAAAAAGAAAATGCCCAATTTGTCAGCCATGGCGCAACAGGCAAAGGCAATGATCAAGTAAGATTTGAGTTAAGCTATTATGCTTTGAAACCAGACATACAAATTATTGCTCCTTGGAAAGACAAAGAATTTCTTGCAAGATTTCAGGGAAGAGTTGATCTTATTAACTATGCCAAAGAAAAAGGAATTCCTATTAAAGCTACTGTTGATGCACCCTATAGCACTGACGAAAATTTGATGCATATTAGCTACGAATCAGGGATTCTTGAAGATCCAAAGCTGACACCAAATCCAGAAATGTTTGAGTTAACAAACTCGCCTCAGACAGCTCCAGATAAAGAAACTCACCTAATACTTTATTTCAAAGACGGCATCTGCGTTAAGGTTGAAAACAAAGATGATCATACTCTAAAACAAGATCCGCTTGAAATATTTATGTATCTTAACAAACTCGGCAGTGAAAACGGCATTGGAAGAATAGATATTGTTGAAAACAGGTTTGTTGGCATTAAATCTCGAGGCGTGTATGAAACACCAGCAGGCACTATATTGCGTGCAGCGCATCTTGATATCGAAGGAATTGCTATGGATAGAGAGGTTATGCGTTTGCGTGATATGTTAACCCCTAAATTCTCTGAAATAGTTTACTATGGATTCTGGTTCAGTCCAGAAATGGAGTTCTTAATAGCTGCTATCAACAAAAGCCAGGAATTTATTGATGGATCTGTTTCATTAACATTATACAAAGGGAATGTTATAATTACCGGGAGAGAAAGTCCAACTTCATTATATGATGAGAAACTCAGCAGCATGAATGTTGAAGGTGGATTTAATCAACAAGACAGTATTGGATTTATTAAAATAAATGCTATTAGATTAAAAGCTCATCATGTTATAGTGAGAGAAAGGATGAAGAATAAGAAATAAATTTCGTAAGGCCGGCTCTGTCCCGAATCTCGGCTTACGCCTCGGTTTTGGTGCCGTGATTATCCCACTTCTTAATAAGAAGGAAAAAATTCCCATTGGAATTTCCTTTTTTCTTGCTTATTATTTGGTTGGATAATCACAAGCATGGCACCAAAAACTATACTAGTCAAAGAAAGTGTTGAATAACATTTGACTTTCTTTGATGGTATATTGCTACGCAATACATTCGGGACAGAGCCGTTCAATGGTGAGCAGTAGGCACATATCCTTCTTTCAAGGCGCGCACTGATTTATAGAAAAAGAATGCAATACAACCAATCGTTAATACTGGTGATATCCATGAAGGAACATGATAGCCAAAACTATCTAATAAC
>JACPTB010000013.1 GCA_016192995.1 Candidatus Woesearchaeota archaeon | reverse complement strand
GTGGTTCACCAAACTCCTTTGAAACTAGGCTACTTATATTTCTAACCAAACTCGGGAGAAACCCCTCGTAACGCTCTCGATGAAGAAAAACGATTGAATTTTGACCTGAGGATGCTAAGCGCATTGGAGGATTTCTACGCAGCCTTTTGATAAATAACTTTTTAAACAAATACTTCTATAAATCCTACGTGAACTTAAAAAAGAGCAAACAGCGTTTTCATCACCAAGCAACAGCTTTGGCAATAATTTTAGGAATTTCATTAACGTTTCTTTTTGCGACATCATATATCGAATTTCTAACACCAACAGGGTTTATTGTTACAGAAAATGATAAGTGTGTTGATTTAACTAAACAAAGCACGTGGAAAGGACTTGTTAAGTTCGAATCTCAATCCATTTCATCAAGTGATGATCAAATGGATCCAGAAATGAAGAAAATACGAATTCCAACCTATTATATTTCAGGCGATGTGACACTTTGCCCTAAAGAGTATAAGATAGGCTTATTAAAAATCAATGCACAAAATACTAAACTCAATTGCAATAACGCTGTACTCTTGCCAGTTCTCGAAGATATAGACAAATATTATGATTATGGTATCCATGTCAAAGACGAATCTAGTACCGCTAATTTTCAGAAACCTGTTAACAACCCTGAAATTAAAAATTGCATTATTCCTGAAGGAAATATCATCCTTGAAAGCGTTAATCTTGGTAAAGTAATAGGAAACAAAGTACAATTTCTTCAGCTGTATAATACACGAAATACTGTTGTTGAAAACAACATGATTGTTGATGGCAAAGTATATTTAATTGAAAGCCAAAGAATAACCTTCAATAACAATCAGATTCAAAGAACAAAATATGAAGAACGATATATCGATCTGTTAGATACTTTTCTTGTCCTTAATACAAAGATCACCAATAATGTGATCAAAGTTCCTGAAATAAAACCTGATTCAGTAAGATCATCATATCGAGGAATAATTTTATCAGCTGCAAGAGAAACAATTGTGGAGAATAATAAATTTGAAGGCTATTTCGGCGATGCACTTTCTATCAGCAAAGCTTCTGCAGATAACGAAATCAAAAACAACATGCTTATGACGAAGAGCAGAACAGGTATTTCAATTGGTTATTTAGAATCAAGCGGTGATAAGAAGTTTTCAAAGCCACCTGAAAATACCATCATGGGAAACACTTTTTGCCATGGAGAAGCGTATGATATTGCTGGGTTTGGAGACATAGTAAAAGGTTTAACAATACAAGATAATACTTGCGATAAGAGTAATGTTGATGGAGGGTGCAGTGAGAAATGTATATAATTATGGAAATAAAAGATAAAAAACAGATATATAAACATGCTATTTTTGATCAAGCCTATTTCCTGCAAACAAACAAACAATGGTCTATTTCATAAGGATCAAGGGTTAGAAATTCTTCAATAACAATATGTTTTTCAAGCTCTCGCTTAACATCCTGAAATATTTTTTTGGGTGAAGCAGCAACATCAATACTTCGTGCTTTTATCACCAATATAGCATATCCTCCTTTATTTAAACAGACAAGATTTTTTAAAAAAATATTCACTTGATCTTTTTGTGCAACGTCTTGAATTAACACATTGCTGGGATAAATCCTCCACGTATATTGTTCAGGATGATGCGCATCTCCATATATAGGAATTAAGTTATCTCTTATTTCACTTAAAAACACAAAATCACGCAACACCCGAGGCGCAAAATCAACACCAAAAACAATGCCTTCTTTATTAACAATATCACTAACATGGCTGGCAGTTGTTCCTGATGCACAACCTAGATAAAGAACAGTATCTCCTGTTTTAAGAGGAAGATGTTTCAATCCTTTGGCGAGTGCAGCAGCGAGCTTGCTTTTTCTAATATTCCACTCCCTGTATTCAACACCTTGTTCGCGAACAAGCCTCTCATCATACACTTTTTTCCCAGGAACAAGGTTCTTAGTGTAAAACAAGGTGCGATTACCTCGCTGTTCAATAAAAACTCCAGGAGAAGATGTTTCTTTCATATACGGCAACCTTTTTTATTATAAGTATCAACCAAGGTAATTAATTCTTTAAAATCTTGTATTTCATGATCGCCTTTGCCTTTTGCATGGACATCAGGATTATATAAAACACCAACACCAACTTCTTTAAACATAACAGCATCTGAAGGTGAATCACCAACAGCCAATGCCTCATGTTTAGTTAATCCTAACTCCTTAATAGTTTCTTTGACAACTCGATCTTTAGAATCTGAAAATTTTACAAATTGTCCTGTATATTTATTATCTTTCATTTCAAGAACAGAGCCTTTAATATCATCAAAACCCATGTCCATGCAGATTTCTTTCATGATAGTGACATCCTCGTTAGTAATGATAACAGCTTTTATCTTTCGTTTACGTAATCCTGCGAGACATTCTTTGACGTGTTTATTCCATATGAATTTACCTTGTCGAATAATTTCTTTCAAACCAGATAATGAGAATCCTTTATACAAAGCTAATGATTGTTCACTAAGCGCATTTTTTGATAATATTCCAGCTTTATACTGTTCTTCATATTTCTCTCGTTCTTTTCCTTTCCCTAAATACTCAGTAATTACTTGAGGTGTTGTTGTATTCATGAGAGTATTATTAAAATCAAAAAACACTACCTTAATCATCGTTGAACACCTGCTTTTTGTTCAAGTTCTCTTCGTAATTTCTCGCCAACATGTTTATCACCTTTAAAATAATCCACTTTAGCAGCAATGCTTAATGCTCCTGTTAAATGCCGCGCTTGTTTTCCTCGTTCTGAAGCTTTAATGTTTGCGAGGAGAGGATGATTTACAATTAGGCCATGTTTAGGGCATTTTGCTTTTTGCCGAAGATGTTTAAACAAAGCATCTTCAGCACCGAGTAATTGAACTGTGGATGAAGGCATTTCTGACAATCTCTGTAGACTTCCTGCATGTCTGAGCAATTGTGCTGCAATAATAGTTCCAGCTACTGCCTGCAAATTAGGCGCATATTCCTGAAAAACTCGATCAAGATACTGTTCAAGCTGTTGTTTTAATTGATACATACTTTGGATTTTTTCACCAAGCATAAGTATCTCATCTACATCCTGTTGTTTAAGGTCAGCACCCATAGTTTCATGGAGCTGCAAATCTTTCATCAGCTGGCTTTTTTTCTTTGTAAGTATAATTTTAACAAACGTTTCATTAATTGTTATTTTTTCAGATGCTTCAGGCAAATATAATGCATACCATTCACGCAATCTTTTGCATAAGCTATTGCTTATTTTTGTTACATCATCAAGAGCATTAATGGTTTGAATAATTATATTATCTTCATTAACAGAGGCTTTTAATTGTAGTTTGGTAAGAAGAAGATTAAGCTTCTTAACTGCTTCAGTGGTTGATAATTCAGGAGTAAGAGTAAGTGTTATTTCTTTGACTACAGGATATTTTTTCAAGAATAGTTGTTCTTGGTTGTTTCTTCCAGCAATATCTTTAGCAGTGCGGCATTCTTGTTTTTCAATAACCCTATTGTTATTAAGGACATACACTCCAGTAATGTTACTTATTATTTGTTTAACCACAGCATAAAATAACAGCAAAGTATTTATATAGTTTCTTCTGAGATTATATAGCAATATGCCCTACATCATCATCTATATTCCCTGTAATAGTAAGAAACAAGCGCAAACAATAGCTAAAACACTCCTTCAAGAGCATATGATTGCTTGTGCAAATATCTTTCCTATAACTTCGATGTATTGGTGGAATAAGATGATGCAAACAGAGCATGAGTATGTGCTTCTTGTAAAAACAAAACACAAGCTCTTTAAAAAAGTAGAAAACAGGGTAAAGCAATTACACAGCTATAAATACCCGTGTATCATCAGCTTCAAAATTGATCAACTGAATAAAGAATATGCTAATTGGTTAGAACAGGCAGTGTAGAAAATCTCGGCATAGCCTCGGTTTTGGCATCAGTTCGGCTTTTCAAGAAGATATTTTATTGGATTTTTCTCTCTGGCACTCCGAAAAATCCCCACACATGACTTTGAAGAGCCTCACCAAAAGATGCCAAAAACTACATTTTCTACAGAGCCGTTAGAGCAACAATATTTATAAAGGAGTAAATCAAAAAAGAGTTAAAGAGGTGATTTCATGGAACGGAGTCAAGTTCTATCCTTATCAATAGTAGCAGTGGTTGCTGTTGTAGCAATATTATTAATGGTGCAGATGAAAAATAATCTGTCCAAGCCATCTGAAGCTTCAACAGATTCAGATACCAACTTAGTTACCGGCAATGTTGTTAAACAAGCAACAGATAATTATGCAAATAGAGTAGTGTTTGAAAATGTGAATTATCTTCTAACACCTCAAGGCAGAGTTGCTATGGTATTTATGGAACCAATGGATTCATTACAACATACCTTTGAAGGCAAAATATACACTATTAAGTATTTAGGATATGCAAATGGTTGTAACTTTGAGGTTAGTAAGATGAGCACGTATGCAACAGAAGTCTTAGATACGCAACATGTAACCTTAGATCTTGGTCAAGAAACAAACGTGTATGGTTTTGATTTGTCAGTGTTTGCAAAAAGGCATTCATTTACCAACCGTAAGGATTATGACTGCCAGGTTAAATTTAGAACGGATTAATTTTTAATTTTATTATTTTTATTTTATTCTTGTTCCCGTAAAAGGTTTTCCAAGAATGCATTGTTTGAGATTATCAAGCTTATTTCCGTTTAAAATAGCAACTTCTAATCCGAGTTCTTTTGCTTTTTTGCTGGCAATAGGATCAAAAGGCGCATTAAGCCGTGGAGTCCATATATCACCAATTAATGCATGAAATTGTTCCCATGAAATATCTTGTATAGGCTTGGCATCTTTATATTTCTGCGGATCTTTAGTATAAACATAGTCAATATTTGACATATTAATCACTTTCTTAGCTCCAAGATTCTGAGCAAGGAGTACTGCATCCATATCACTTGAACAACCAGGTTCATAACCAGCGCCAATGATAATTTGTTTATCAGTTTTAATACTATCTTCAGGGTTATCTATAACACCATAAGCATCTTTGCCAAATATTGCCCGCACTAATTCAGCATTTAATTTAGTTGCTTTAATACCTATCCAATCGAGATCTTCATCAGCTACCTTAGTAATTTTGGTTGCAGCCAGATTGTACTTTTTATTAGTGCTACCGCCACCACAAATAATAGCAACTCTGAATCCTTGTGCAACTACATCATAAACTAATCCCCTAAACTCTTTTAATAAAGAAACATTGATTTCTTCAGGCACAATAACAGATCCACCCAATGATATAATAATTGTTTTCATTTATGAAACACCTATGAGTACTACTCCGACCATAATCAAAAAGATTCCCATCCATTTAAAGGTATTCATTTTCTCGCCAAGATATTTCATTGCTAAAAATATTGACCAAATGTAATTTAATGATGCAATAGGGTAGAGCACTGATAGTTCTCCATATTTGATTGATATGATGAATATAATACTGGAAAAGAAATAGAAAAACACCCCTATTAATAAGGGAATATTTTTAATTGCTTTGAACAGTGATAATGTGAAGGTTGCTGAGCCTTTTTTAAGATATAATGAACCATAAGCTGCAACAAATGTTGCAATAATAACACCTATGATAGCGTATATGTTAGTTGGCAACAACATCACCTTCCTGTTTTTGTTTTCCACCTATTCCTAACATAGTTACTCCTAAAATGATTATGACAATTCCTATTATGCGCAAAGGGCTAAAAACTTCATCGAAGTAATACCATGCTAATAATGACACCCAAATATAGCTTGTTGCAATCATAGGAAAAATGACCGAAAGCTCGCCACATTTAAATGCATAAATCAATAAAATTGCAGCAATGCCATAAAGAATAATTCCTATGCCAATCTCATAATTAGTTACAATACTATTGAAATCGTTAAAATTCAATTTATTTGCACCAGATTTATACAGCACTTGGGCAAGAGAAGTAAATATCGTGCAGATAATAACAAGAATAATCGCCGTTAAGCTTGTTTTACTCATAGTATCAAGTACTCGTATAATTATGGTTCTTCATCATATAGCAATTTTTCAATAATAACTCCAAATGCAGGCCTTGTTACGAATACGCCAAAGGATATTGCTAAAATCGTTGTTATTGCAAATCCACGCAATAAACCAGCACCAGCGCTAATAAGAGGCAGCATACCCACAACGGTGATGATATACGCTGATAAAACAATAAAAAAGGCTTTCTTAAATTTATCCTTCCAGCTTAAATATCGTTCTTTGCTGCCGCGCAATGTTTCATCAGTAATTACAATTTGGTCATCGACACCTGTTCCTACAGCAACAAGAATACCTGCAATCCCTGCTAAGTCAATATTCCAACCAATAGCTGCTGCTAGACCTAAGGTTAAAATTATTTCACTAACCATAGTAAATAAAATAGTTAACGAAAGGGTAACTTGCCGATATCTTATCCATAATACAACAGCTACACTTAGTATTGCTACAAACCCAGTAAACAGAATGTTCTTAATAAATTCTTTTCCCAGTAATGGAGAGATGCTATCTGTTTTCACTACATCTAATTTGACCGGCAAACTACCGGTAATCAATATTGTTTGTAATTTGCGCATATTTTTAGCACTGTCTGCCCTAGCTTCTAGTTCAGTTTTTCCACTGCCTGGACCAGAAATAGCAATATTAGTTTCAGCATTTCCTTTTAATCCTGCTGCAATAGTTAAGCTATCAACTAATTCATTATCAAGGTAAAAATCAATATTCTGGCTTAAAACACCCTCTCCTCCTGTTCCTCCAGGAAGTACTTCAAGGTTTCTTGTTGCAGCTGCTTGCCGTTCAGCTGCTTCTCTGCTTAATGTGATGCTAAATTGAAATGTGCATGCCCAACCACCATCACCAGATGAGCATCCTCGATAAGGACTTACCGCAAAACTGCAATCAGGGGTGCGGCAAACATTTTTAATATCTTGTCCGCCTTTAAATGCAGTAACATTGCCAATTCTTGCTTCAAAGACGCCTTGTTTTCCAATAAGATCTTTAACTTCCTGCTCATTAGCACCGGCAATTTCAACAACAATATATTGTGTATCAGATACAAAATCACCAGCACTTCTTACGACAAGATCACTTAACCCATAGACATTTAATCGTTGTTTAAGGTTGTCAATAATTAAATTAAGGTCTTCTTCACTAACACGTTTCTGAGGTTGCAATAAAACACGTGTTCCCCCTTCGAGATCAAGCCCTTTTTTTAAATTAGTCCTTGGCTTTGCATATACTTGCAATCCTAATTCTTTTTTGCCAATAATATTCTCTTTTGTTTTAGGAACTTGTTTTGTTACATTAACTGTTTCATTAACACTGACTAGAGAACCATTAATCTCTTTCTGAACCTCTTGTAGTTCTTCAAAGGTCTTCTCTTCAGTTTCATTGAGCGTAATTATCTCAACAAGCGGTTCGACTTTAATAATAAATTCTTCTTCATGCGTTCGAAAGGAAAATTTTCTTTTATTATTCGTATCATAGGTAAAATGAGTTTTAACAATCAGAGGGACAACTTGTCCAACGTCAAGATTTTCAACGAGCTGTTGAAAATGCTCGAGATCTTTTATTTTGACACCATCAAACGTCGTAATAACATCTCGCATCCGCGGCTTATCTGCTGGCTGAGGGCTTGCAAGCCCTGCTTTAGCAGCAGAGCTATCTTTTGCTATTGACCTTATAGCTACTCCTTGGTCATCAAGTGCAGGATTAATCAGAATAAGCGCTCCAAGCAACAAGAGTAATACAATGACTATTCGCGGGCTTTTAAGAAGCAACTTAAACTTATTCATGTTCTTTCCTCTCAAGGTATAACCGTAAAAGCCCTACATTCTGAATCCAGGTAAAGATAATATCTGCAATAAGCCCAATGAGTAAAATAGTCATAATTTGGCTGATCACTTCGGAATTTGAAAAGAGCAATGCAACAATTGCTGTTGCTAATGCTGTTAAGGTCATGGTCATTCCTGTTCTAATAGAAGAGAATATTCTGTCAATATAAGTTCCTTCTTTATGTTTTAAAACTCTAATAGTTAAGAGAACATCAGTATCAACACTAAATCCAATCAAAAACAAAAATGCAACTATGCCGGCAGTTGATAGTTTCATTCCTAACAAATTAACTACAGCAAGCGTGACTATCATATCTGATGCCGCAGCAAGAATAACTGCCAATGAAGGAACAGGGGTTCTAAAATAAATAAAAACCACAATACCCATA
This sequence comes from Candidatus Woesearchaeota archaeon, assembly GCA_016192995.1. Lineage (NCBI taxonomy): Archaea > Nanobdellati > Candidatus Woesearchaeota > Candidatus Woesearchaeota archaeon. The sequence goes on along the minus strand of JACPTB010000013.1, from coordinate 98,352 downwards.
CAAATAAATGCAATAGTTAATCCTTTCAATAAACTTCTGAAAAAACTTTTTCCGAGACTAGGACCAGTAATCTCAACGTTGAACGTATCTCTTGTTTTTCCGAGTATTGACTCAAGACTCATCAAAAATAATTCAATATCATCGTTAGAAAACAAATTTGCTTCGATAAGAAGTCCTGCATCTTTTCCTTTATCAGTAATTTTTTTAATATCGATATCTTTTGAAGGATATTGTGTCTGAAGTTGTTGTTGAAGCAGACTTAAATCATGCTCTTGCTGATCTAATATGGTGATAGTAACTCCACCACTAATTGAGACACCTTTTTTAACAAAACTTCCCGTAGTTGTATATTGATAACCAAGTTGCGCAAACGCAAAAAATAATAATAAAAAAGGAATAATCAAAAGCAACTTATACTTTTCAACGTAGATTTTTTTTATCTTATTAAAGAGGGGAGATGAATTTTGAGAAGCAGGAGCAGTAGTGGCTGGTGATGGCTGTATATTAGTCATATTTGTTGAAAAAACCGAGTTATTTATAAAGATTTTTATACTAAGGGGTTTGCCGCAGAAGTCATGGATGAAAAACCAATAAACAAACCAATTACTCGAGTAAAACTATTAGGCACCTCACATATTGCAGCTGAGAGTGTTAAGCAGATACAGGAAGAAATTACTAAGAACAAACCTGATATTATTACTATTGAATTGGATAAAAAACGCTTGTTTGCATTGATGTCTCAGCAAAAGCATCGTTTCTCGTTAAGAACCATGTTTAAAGTAGGGATTAAAGGATATTTTTTTGCGTTGTTAGGATCATGGGGTTCAAAAAAATTAGGAAATCTTGTTGGCGCTATTCCAGGCCGGGAAATGCTTGAAGCAGTAACTCTTGCAAGAAAAAATCATATTCATCTTGCTCTTATTGACCAGGATATTGAAATAACCTTGCAGCGGTTTTCAAAAGCAATCACCTGGAGAGAAAAATGGCGATTTATTAAAGAGATTTTTCGCGCAATTTTTAAGAGTAAAGAAGTTGAGCAAGAACTAGGCATTGATGTAAGAACTCTTGATCTTAAAAAAGTTCCTTCTCAAACATTGATTAAAAAACTTACAAAACTCATGAAACAAAAATATCCTCAGATTTACCGTGTTTTGGTTGAAGAACGTAATACGTATATGGCAAGAAATATTCTTCATTTGATTAAACAGAACCCAGGCAAAAAGATTTTAATTATAGTTGGAGCTGGTCATATAGAAGGGTTATTAGAGATTTTAAATAAGAAGTAGGAGGCTCTGTCCCGAATGAAGTTTTTGGTGCCATGCTGGTGATTATCTTTCCAATTAATCAGTGGGAAAAAAGGAAATTACAATGGGAATTTTTTCCTTCTTATAAACAAGTGGGATAATCACGGCACCAAAACCGAGGCATTAGCCGAGATTCGGGACAGAGCCAAGAAGTAACAAACTATATAAATAAACAATCCCAAAAAGAAGGTTATGCCAACCAATGTAACTGAACTTCGTTATCGTATTAAAAGGCATTTTCGCTTTAGTATTAAAGAAGTTCGAGATGTATTTATTACTATTTTTGTTCTTGCATTTATTTTTGGTTATAATGATAAAAGTGAAACATTTAATGCAGCACACTGGGGTTTTAATTATCTAAAAATGGTTATTATTTTGTTTATTACGGTCGTTGTTCACGAAGCAGGTCATAAAGTTGCTGCTTTGGAAATGGGACTAAAATCCGAATACAAGATTTGGCCAACAGGACTTATTATTGGTGTAATGTTTGCTTTTCTTACTAAAGGAAACTGGTACATTGTTTTGCCAGGGGGAATGGTATTAACACACATGGCAGTGCAAAGAATTGGGCATTTTAGGTATGGATTAAATTATATTACTCAAGGATTACTGGCAACAGCTGGTCCAATATCTAACCTTGTTTTTGCAACTTTTTTCAAGACATTAGCATTATTCCATATTATGCCAGACTTCTTTAATTTGTTAACCTTTATCAATCTCTATTATGCTGTCTGGACATTTTTGCCCTTGCCTAATCTCGACGGAATTCACATGTTTTACGGCTCACGATTATGGTATGTATTTACATTTGGAACATTATTTTCATATATCATGTTATATAGCATTAAATTTTATTCCTTAATCTTTGCATTGTTAGGCGGCGGATTAATTTGGCTCGTGTATTATGCAACCTTTGAAAAGAGCGCGACGTAGCATGGCAGGCTTATTGCATCACAAAAAGGGGATGAATATCTCTGAAACATGGGTGGAATGGTCGAGTTTAGGGATCATCATTTTAGCATTGCTCTTATCATTAGTTTCAAGAAATACTATAGTTACCTATCTTATAATCCTTGCTTCAGGGATGATAATGGGAAGAATGTTTTATATGAAACGCTATCAGCCGAGATTAATTTTTTCGTTATTTGCTCTTGCATTCTTAATCGGCTTTGTTGTTGGAAGCTTCATTCGCGGCTTAGGCAGCGCACGTGTCATTGTAGTTATTTATCTCATTGGAATTTATGTTGGTTACTTTCTCCATAAACAAGGATATTTATGGTGAAGTTTCAAATCCAAGACTACTGCCAATAAACATTCAACCTTTAACTACATCTCAATAGTAAATGGGATGAACCTTTATTTATAAAATTTCTTACGTACGTAATAAGTCTTCACTAGGTTTTAGCGCCAGTTCAGCTTCACTTGTAATTAAACATTGGATTTTTCTCTCTGGAACTCCGAAAAATCCCCAAGGTGAATTTAAGAAGAGCTTCACAAGAGTAGGCGCTAAAACCCAACTTATTACGTACTTTCTTACGTAAAGTATATATAGGATTAAAAACAAAAAAAGTATATGTGGAAATTTACTGCACAAATTATACCATTATGGTTATATGATTTCTTAGAAGATAAAATGTTAAATAATTTTGATATTAGTCAATGGTTCTTAAGAACCATTGATCCTGATTTTTTAGAAATTATTTCACGAAGAAAAGCAGTAAGGTTATTCCAGCACTGCTTGAAAACAACACCTGCATATCAAAAATTCATCAAACATCATAAGATAGATTTTAATCAAATAACTATTCCGGATCTTTTTGATACCTTGGTTCCTGAAACCAATAAGCAAAACTACATTAAGAAATATAGTTATGAAGATCGCTGCCAATATGGAAGAATCCCTAAAACAGGCAATATTGATGAAAGCTCAGGAACTTCAGGCAATCCTACCGATTGGATAAGGTCATTACGGGAAGAAGATATTGTGTTCAAAGCTGCCTGTTTTGAATTTAATTATGTATTTAATGCTGATAAAGAAAATTATATTATTCTCAGCGCTTGGTCTTCTGGGGCTTGGGCAACAGGAATAAAATTCTGCATCATAGCTGAACATCTTGGTTTAGTAAAAAACACTGCAGAGGATAACGATGATATTATTAAAACCTTGCAGGCATTTGGACCAAAATATAAATACATTATTGCTGGTTATCCTCCCTTTATAAGAAACATGATCGAAGAAGCAAAAAAGAAAATTGACCTGAAACAATTTACTATCCATCTTTTAACTGGCGGTGAAGGAGTGATTTATGGCTGGGATGAATATCTTCAGCAACAATTAAAACCAGGCGCAAGAATCATCTCTTCTTATGGAGCTAGCGATATAGATATAGGGATAGGTTTTGAAACAACAATGAGCAAATGGATACGTGGTTTAGCAGCAAAGAATAAAGCTCTTCGGGAAAAATTATTTCTTAATCAAGACAGAATTCCTATGATTTTTCAATATAACCCTTCAATGCATTATATCCGCTCAACAATAAATGAAGAACAAGGAAAACAAGAATATCACATTTCGTTATTAGATTTAGATATTTGTTCACCGAAAATTAAATATAATCTCCAGGATGAAGGCGGCGTTATTACCTATCATACTATGATTGAGATACTTCGTGAATTCGAGCCAAACCATGTAGCAGCGTTTCTTCGTGAACATCAAGATGATATTCTCAAGCTTCCATTCCTTTATGTTGTCGGGAGAAGTGACGGCACTATAAGTTTAGATGGTGGAAATGTCTATCCCCAGCAGATAGAAATGGCAATCAATAAAAATAAATCATTACAGGACAAAACAGAGAGCTTCAAAATAGCAGCAGTTTTTGACCATAAGAAAAAAGTTCATTTTAATATTAAAATCAGGCTCAAAGACAACATAAAACCTTCAAAACAATTAGAAAAAGAATATTTTATAACTATTCTTAATAATTTATTAGAGATCAACGGAGATTATAAACAATCCTACACTCACAATCAAACTCTCAAACCAGAAATAAAACTCTATTCTTATCATCACCTAGAGTTCATAGAGAAAAAGATAAAGAATATTTACCTTGCTTAATGCAGCTGGTGTGTAGCTGGCGCTAACCTCATTTTTGGATGAAGCCATGTTCGAGGGCTCTGGTGAAAATCTTTCAGGTTTTAGCGTCGGTTCAGCTTTTTAAGTAGATTTCGATTGGATTTTTCTCTCTGGCACTCCGAAAAATCCTCGATATCTCCTAAGAAGAGCTTCACGAAATAGGCGCTAAAACTACATTTTCACCAGAGCCATGTTCGAGATAAAGTATATAAAAGACCCTATATATACCCAACTATGATTAAAAACTTCAAGCCACGGCTGTATCAAGAAACTATTCTTGCCACCTGTGTTGAGAAAAACACCCTTGTGGTTCTCCCCACAGGCTTGGGTAAAACAAATCTTGCAGTGTTATTAGCTGCCCACCGTTTGCGCCAATACCCACAATCTAAAATTCTCATCGTAGCTCCGACAAAACCATTAGTTGAGCAGATTATGCAGCGATTTATTGACCACCTTGACGTTGCTTCTGAAAAAATAACCATGTTCACTGGTTCAGTAGCTCCTGAAAAAAGACAAGAACTCTGGTCAAATGCAGTTATTATTTCATCCACACCACAAGGGCTTGAAAATGATGTGATTAGTAAACGTATTAATCTCGAAGAAGTATCGTTGCTCGTATTTGATGAAGCGCATCGTGCTGTAGGCGATTATAGCTATGTTTGGCTTGCAAAACAATATGAAAAAACAGCAAAATTTCCAAGAATTTTAGCATTAACTGCATCCCCCGGAAGTGATTTAGAAAAAATCAATGAGGTCATTACCAATCTCTTTATTGAAGAGATTGAAGTCAGAATAGATTCAGATCCTGATGTTAAACCCTATGTTCAGGAAGTGGATATTGCATGGGTTGAAGTTATTTTACCTGATACCTTTAAAGCAGTGCATAAATATCTTCACGATTGCTTCATTTCAAAGTTAAAAGAAATAAGCTCGCTGGGTTATCTTGATCAAAATACTGCAACAAATGCAACAAAAACCGATATTCTTAAGCTCCAAGCACATCTTCAGGGAGAAATAGCATCAGGAAATAGAGAGCTTGAAGTCCTGAAATCATTATCATTAGCTGCAGAAGCAATGAAAGTCCAACATGCAATAGAACTTCTCGAAACACAAAGTATTGCAGGATTACATAACTATCTCTCTTCTATTCAAATGCAGGCTCGAACGTCAAAAGTAAAGGCAGTTCAAAATCTTGTTCGAGATCTTAACTTCAGATCAGCAATTATTAAAACCAACACGCTGATGGAAGAAACTATAAAACATCCTAAACTACATAAGTTAAAAGAGATTGTTCAAGATAGAATACAGAAAAATCCAGACTATAAAATTATTATTTTTACCCAATATCGTGATTCAGGATCAGAAATCATGGGGGAACTTAACCTCTTGCAGAATATTAAAGCACAATTATTTGTGGGCCAGGCAAAAAAAAAAGAAACAGGCTTATCACAGAAAGAGCAGATTGCTATGTTGGAAGAATTTAGAAATGGTAAGTTCAATGTCCTCGTTTCAAGCAGTGTTGGCGAAGAAGGACTTGATATTCCCCAAGTTGATCTTGTTATTTTTTATGAGCCAATTCCCTCAGCAATTAGACATATTCAGCGTCGCGGAAGAACAGGAAGAAGCGAGAAAGGTGAAGTCATCATTCTCATGACAAAAGACACCAGAGATGAAGGGTATCGCTGGAGCGCGCATCATAAAGAGAAAAGAATGTACACTACCTTAAAAACATTGCGCACTAATATGAAATTCTCACAACCTGAAAGAAAGCAGCCAGCAAAAACTCTCAGTGATTTTTCTCCTCAACAGCAGCCGATTAAAATCTTTGCAGATTATCGTGAAAAAGGTTCAGGAGTCATTAAGGAACTTCTTGAATTAGGCGCTTCACTAACTTTAGAAAAGCTTGAGACTGCAGATTATCTTCTCAGCAGCGATGCAGCAGTTGAATACAAAACCCAAGATGATTTTATTGATAGTTTAATTGATGGAAGACTTCTTCAACAGATAAAAATTATGAAAAGCACTTTTCAAAAACCCCTCGTTCTTGTTGAAGGGATGCAAGATCTTTACTCAATAAGAAACATTAATCCTAATGCTATTCGAGGCATGATAGCAACAATAACAGTTTCATTTAACATTCCGCTTATTTATACAAAAACATTCAAAGATTCTGCAGCAATGCTGTACACTATTGCAAAACGAGAGCAGGATGAGAAAGGAAGGGATTTTTCCTTGCATGGTTCAAAAAAACCATTAGATATATTCCAACAGCAAGAATATCTTGTTTCAGCATTGCCAGGGGTTGGAGCAACATTAGCAAAACCTTTACTGAGAAAATTCAAAAACATAAAAAATCTCGTTAATGCAACTGAAGAAGACTTGAAACAAGTTGATCTTATTGGAGAAATAAAAGCAAAGAACATTAAAAAAGTATTAGATAACGATTATAGTGAATTTTAGAGGTACGTAATAAGTCTTCCATAGTTTTAGCGCCGGTTCAGCTTTAGATGTGATTAAACATTGGATTTTTCTCTCTGGCACTCCGAAAAATCCCAAAAATGTATTTAATAAGAGCTTCACGAAAGTAGGCGCTAAAACCCAAGACTTATTACATACTTTTAGAGCATTATTTTAAATATAACCTCTATTTCATTACCATCTTATGGAATGGAATGTTGCAGCGTGGGAAGTACAGCGTTTAGCGAAAAAAGTGGATTATAAACCTGATATTATTATTGGTCTTGCTCGTGGAGGTATAGTGCCTGCCTTAATTCTTTCTCATGAATTAAAAGTACCCAATATGAGCATTATTAAAATGGAGCGAAAAGGAAATGAAAGAAAAATTCTTGCTGATGTGGTAACTGAAGTAAAAAATAAACAGATTCTTCTTGTAGAAGATATGTTAGAAACCGGCAAGAGTATAGTTGTCGGGAAACAATATTTTGAATCATTAGGTGCTCGTGTTAAAACTGCATGCTTATACATCATGCCACATACTGAAATAAAACCAGATTATTTCTTAGGCACCGTCACTGAAGTCGCAAAATTCCCTTGGGAAAACGGAGATTAGTACGTAATAAGTCCTCCATGGTTTTAGCGCCAGTTCAGCTTTTGAAGTGTATTTCAATTGGATTTTTCTCTCTGGAACCCCGAAAAATCCCCAATAAAGATATCGAGGAGCTTCACAAAAGTAGGCGCTAAAACCCCAGACTTATTACGTACGGAGATTAGGAATAATTAAAACTTCAAATTTCTCAGTTTTTCAGCACGCGATTTAGTACTAGGGTGCGTAGAAAACAAGGTCAAGAATACATCAGCTTTAAAGGGATTAGTAATAAACAAACTAGCAGTGCTTCTATTCCCAAACCTCAACGGATCTGCTTTGTTATGTGCTTCTAATTTTTCTAAAGCTCGTGCTAAACTCTCGCCGTTTCCTAAACATTTAGCTCCGCTATGATCAGCCAAATATTCTCGTGATCGTGAAATTGCGAGCTGAATGATCACCGCAAGAATAGGCGTAATAATTGCAAGGACAAGAAATTCAAGGATATTGCTTCCTCCTTCCCTGTCTCTATTGCCAAATCCTCCAAAAATCGCTGCCCATCGCGCCATAGCAGCAACATAGCTAATCACTGCAGCAATCGTTGCAGCAATCGTTGCAATTAAGATATCCCTGTTTTTAACATGACTACATTCATGCGCTAATACACCTTTAAGTTCATCTTTGGTCAGTACTTTTAAAATGCCTTCAGTGCAGGCAACAACCGCATGTTCAGGATTTCTTCCTGTTGCAAATGCATTGCATGATGTTGTAGGTATGATATATATTTTAGGCATTGGCAAATTCATTTTTTTGCAGATTTCAGCAACAGTATCAAAGAGGAATTTATGTTTTTTAGGATCAGCAGGTTTTGCCTGATACATCCATAAGACTAATTTATGAGAAAAGAAATAGCTGCCAAGATTCATAACTAATGCAATGACTAACGCAACCGTTAATCCACCCACTCCTCCAACTAATTGCCCTACAAATAACAATAATCCACTTAACAGCCCTAATAATAAGGCAGTTTTTAACCAATTCTGTAACAGTCCCATAATCAAGAGTGAAGACGAAGTAACTTATATAGTTTTGGAAAGTTTTTTAAAAAACAATCTATATATTATCGCATGAATAACCTTATTTGCCAACATTGTAAAAAAACCCATCCCTTAAACGAAAAGATTTGGCAGTGTACAGCATGCAAAGGGTTTCTCAAAATTAATTTCAAGCCAAAGTTTCCTTTAAACAAAATAAAACAACGAAAACCAACACTATGGCGTTATCGTGAAGCTATTCCCTTGGATCATGACAAAAACATTGTTTCTTTTGCTGAAGGTTTTACACCGCTGCTTCCAATCACGATCAACAAAAAAACTGTTTTTATCAAGCAAGAACAATTATTTCCAACTGGTTCTTTTAAAGATCGTGGAACAACAGTGTTAATGAGCAAAATAAAAGAGTTAGGTATTAAACAAGTGATTGAGGATTCATCAGGAAATGCAGGTTCATCAATCGCAGCGTATGCAGCCAAAGCAGGAATCACTGCTCATATTTACGTTCCAGAACATGCTTCTCCGGGAAAATTAGTACAGATACAAGCCTATAGCGCAAAACTTCATAAAATTAAAGGTTCTCGTGAAGATACTGCAGCAGTAGCTATGAAGGCTGCAGAGAAAATATTTTATGCAAGTCATCGCTATAATCCATGGTTTTTTCAAGGAACAAAAACATTTGCTTTTGAAGTAACAGAACAGCTCGGTTGGAAAGTCCCTGATGCAATTATTCTGCCCGTAGGAAACGGTTCATTATTACTGGGCACGTACATTGGCTTTCAAGAATTATTGGATGCGCATATTATCTCAAAACTACCTAAGTTTATTGCAGTGCAAGCTGAAAACTGCAGCCCATTATATGATGCTTTTAAGAAAAATCTTAACACTACAACCAAAATTACTAAAAAAGATACTTTAGCAGAAGGCATAGCAACAGCAGATCCTATTCGTGGAACAGAATTACTGATGATAATAAGAGAAACAAAAGGAACAGTAATCATTGTTTCAGAACAGGAAATCAAACAAGCTTGGCAAGATATGGCTAAACAAGGATATTATATTGAACCAACTTCAGCAGCAGGGACTGCAGGAGTTAAAAAATATGTTTCCAAATCAAAAAATAATGAAATAATTGTTTCAGCTTTTACCGGTCATGGGTTGAAAACAACAAGTACAATCCAATCATTTTTCAAGTGAGCAACAACAATGTTATACAATCATAAGAGAGAAACACTCTAAACATCATTCATCTTCTTCAATATCATTCATATAATCAATCAGTATTTGTTTATGATCAAAACAAAGCTTATCTCTAGGGATTTTATCGAGAGAAAAAACATGCGCTTCTTTTGCATCATCACCAGCTTTTAATTGTCCAAAACCTTCACCAATAAACACAACACTAATACATCTTTTTCTCGGATCACGCTGCGGGTCAGAATATGTTTTTAATTGCTTTAATAAAATAACGCTAAGATTAGTTTCTTCCTTAGCTTCTCGAACAGCAGCTTGCTCACAGCTTTCATCCAATTCAACATGCCCACCAGGCAGCGCTAAACCAAGTGGCTGCTCTTTTCTTTCAATTAATATTATGCCTCCTTTGTATCTAATGATGATATCAACAGTTACATAGATTTTATCCAAAGTAGTAGTCATTTTTTATACAGATAAATCTCAAGTATAAATAGTTTTTTGAATATTCGACACAATCCAATTTGTAAGTGATATTGCGAAAAGTGCCACCATCGGCTCGGCTGTAGATGTTTGTTATGGAAGATGCTATCCTCTCTGGAACCTCGGATAGCATTTGATGAAATATCAGATAAGCCTCGCAAAAAAGATGGTGGCACTTTTCGCAATATCACTTACAAATTGGATTGTGCCGAATATTCAACCATAAGTCATATAAATTGCTTTATCATCCTTGAGAACATGCTCAATCCTAGCATTATTCTCAAACATTACAAGCGAAAAGATATAGCTGAAGCAATGATCAAAGCATCACAAAATAGAGAGGTTGCTTTTAAATTTGGTGAAGATGGTTTTGGCAAACGCCCTGATATTGTTACGTATCCACAGGATATTCTCGAAGTTGCAAGACAAGGATGTACTTCATTACACGTAAGTGAGGAGCATTGGAGCAATCCTTTGCAATTAAGTCCAACCTTAAAAAAAGATGAGTTGGATGATCTAAGAATTGGCTGGGACCTTGTTTTGGATATTGATTGTAAATTTTGGGAGTATGCTAAATATATTGCGCATCTTTTAGTCGAAGAACTGAAAGCTCATGGCGTCAATAGTATCTCAGTAAAATTCTCAGGCTCAAAAGGATTTCATATTGGAGTTCCATTTGCTGCATTTCCTGACACTGTTCAAGGAAAAGAAACACGATTATTATTTCCCGAAGCACCTAAGCGTATTTCCCTCTATTTAAAGGACAGAATTGAACCTAAGCTAGTTGAATATCTTCTATCAAATAAATCAAAAGAATCACTAGCAAAAGAACTTCATAAAGAAAACATTGAGCAAGTTTACTGTAAAAAATGCAGTAATAAACAAGAAATATCTCAACAAACAAGCGAATTTGTTTGCCCACAATGCCAGAAAAAAATAATTGAAGCAAGGGATATGCAATTTCAGCTTTGCCCTGATTGTAAAACAATAGAAATGATGCAAACAACAAAAGCAAATCTCTGTAAAAAATGCAACAGCAAAGAGTTCATCAGAAAATATGACCTTTCTGAAGTGCTAGAAATAGACACTATTCTTATTTCATCCCGACATTTATATCGAATGCCATTTTCATTGCATGAAAAGACAGGACTCTGCTCAGTTCCAATTCCGCTGAATAGCATCCTTTCATTTGAAAAACAGGACGCCTTGCCTTCTAAAATAACTACTGAAATAATCTTCTTAGATTCTTCATCTACTATCAACGGTGAAGCTGGAAAATTATTGTTTAATGCTTTTGAATATAAACCAGTAATTACTTACGAAGACCCAACTATGGCTCTAAAAAAAGAATTTGATATTCCAGAACAAGCAATTCCTATCGATCTTTTCCCACCTTGTATGTTAAAAGGTTTGCAAGGAATGAATGATGGTAAAAAGCGTTTTATGTTTGCGTTATCAAATTTCTTGGAAAAAGTTGGGTGGCAGCATCAACAAATAGAATCATTGTTGCTGCAATGGAATGAAAAAAATGCCGAACAATTGCGTGAAGTAATAATTCGAGGCCAGCTTAATCATAGGAAAGCAACAAAAAAGAAAATGCTCCCTCCAAATTGCATGTCCTTTTATCAAGATCTTGGCGTCTGTCAACCTGATCATCTTTGTCAAAAAATAAAAAACCCTGTACAGTACGCAACCCGAAAAGCATTTATAGTCAACCAACAGTTGCCAGGTATAAATCCTTCAGCAAGGCAAAAATTGACTGAAGAGCAGAAAGAAATGCGAAGAAAACATCGCGAAGAAATAAAAAAACAAAAAGAAAGCGCAGAAATTGATAACAACGAGGTGTAATCATGGGAAGTAAAATACGAGCATCACATATTTTAGTTAAAACAGAAGATGAAGCAAAACAAGTATTGTTAATCTTAAGCCAAGGCAATAAGCCCTTTGAACAAATTGCCCAGGAACGATCGCTTTGCCCCAGCGGGAAAAAAGGAGGAGATTTAGGTTATTTTGGTAGAGGTCAAATGGTCAAAGAATTTGAAAATGCAGCGTTCAGCCTAAAAAAAGGACAAGTCAGCCAGCCAGTGAAAACGCAGTTTGGGTGGCATGTGATTAAGGTGACAGATGGATGAACCTTAACACTAAAGAATTATTTTTTATATTTCTTAATTGATTCGATAATCTTAAGATATTTTTGTGCATCCTCTTGGAGAATGGCAAAGATTAATGGTCTAATTGCTTTATAATAATATTTCAACTCAGTATTTGTAAGCGTTTCATGACTATATATTTTTTGCATAATTATTAATTTTGCTGGAGCAAAGAGAAGAGCTAATGCTTTGTTAAGCTGCAGTTTGCTTCTTATAGCAATCTGTTCTTTTATTATTATCTCCTGTTCTTGCTTTGCATTTGTTTGAAATTCTTGGAACGAAGAGAGATAATATTGGAATTCATTATCATCAAAAGGTTCATGAATTGAATGTTGATCGATTATTTCTTTAAGAAGGGAATTATCAATATTTTCTGATAAAAAAATCTTATTAGTTATAAGTATTATTCTATGAAACTGTTTTAATAACAAAGATCCTGAAGAATATGATAATAATCTCTTTGTAATAATTTCATAACTGAACTTTTCATGAAGCAACAATGGCAACGCTAATAAAATCCTAGAATTATTTTCCAGAAGTATTTCAATTATTGGTTCTTCAATGGTATTATAACTTGGAAAATCCAATGAAAAACCTTTTTTTTCAAGGTAGGTAAAAAGTTGTGCTGAGATCATTATAGTTCACCTAATCTAAATTCAAGATGTTTAAATTTTAGATCATAATCAGATATCAAAGAGCTTGGCGCATACTGGTAATATCGTTTCTTCAGAATTGCAAAATCAATTTTTTGAGTTTTTAAGATGAATAGAATATCATTAATATCCCTTTCTTCTGAACGTGATAATTTTGTAATAATGATGTCATACCAATTTAGAATATATAATCTTATTTTTCCGATTGATTTCAATTGAATTGATAATTTTTTCCAATCATCTGGAAGAGAATAACCTAAAATAAAGGCATCATAAAAAAAATCAATGCGAAGATTATTGAGGAACCAAGTGTTACATAACCGTGTAGTATTTTTTTCTTTCAATCCAGCTAATTGTAGTAATATGCGAAGTTGTTCGTAATCTAAGGTTGTTAAGAAGTCAATGTCTTTTGTTGATTCTTTGATATTTGCTAAAATCATTGCAGTTCCACCTAATGCAAAGAGTTCAATATCTTTATCTAAATCCGCTAATAACTGCAAAAAAGCTTCTAAATCCGGGCGAAATGTAATTGTTGCGTTTTTATAATCATTTTCATACATAATAATACACCTATTCATATTAATATATATGAACTACTATTTAAATGTTATGATTTATTTATGTCTGGTATTATATAACAAGGAAAACTATGGCAACTAAGTGTTGAATTTTCTAATTACGCCATTTTCATTTATTTCTATGATATCGCCCTCTTTAAACACACGAGTAGCTTTTTCAGTGCCAATAATACATGGAATCTTCATTTCTCGTGCAGTAATTGCAGCATGGCATAATAAGCCGCCAGCATCAGTAATGATAGCTCCAGCTTTTTCCATAAATGGCGTAAATTCAGGTCTTGTCATGCCAGTTACTAAAATATCACCTTTATTGAATGTATGTTCTTTAAATGGATCATAAACTATTCTGCAAGTTCCTTTAACATTGCCTTTAAATGCTACAATACCTTTAATTTGTGTCATATTGCTTGAAAATAATTTTTGTTCTAATTGCAAAGCATCTGATCCAGTTAATAATCTAATGCTGCCATGTTCAAGTAAAATAGCGCTAGCATCAAATCGCATACTAAGTTTTCCTTCAGATGGCAAAATACCGCACTTAATATAATTCTCTAATTCTTCTTGCATCAAACAAGTAAGAGCTTGAGCATTATAATTCTCTTTAATAGCTATCGCTGTTGTTAATGATCTGAAAAATTGCTCTGTTCTGCTGTAAACAGCTTCAGAATATTTTCTGGCATCTTGAAAATAAGGTAATAGTTTTTCTAATTGTTCCTTATCCAAAAAATCAACGGTCTTTTTCATAAAATTATGATATGCTAAATGTTGGTCAAATACTTTATGAAATACAGCATATTGTTCTGACGTTAAAATCATCCCTTGAAATTCATCCATGATATTCATGATGAGGTCAGTATTTTCCTTGAGTTTATTCAATAATGTAAGTGCTTCAATTTCAGAGTTTGCAATTTTTTCTGCTAAATATTGTCCAAATGCCTTAAATTCATTTTCTTTAACAAAAAATGAAGCAGTTCCTTGTTTATGGATAAATAAACCATTTTCAAATCCTTTTCCAAGAATTCTCGATAAGGTTTTTGAGTATTGTTGAGCCCAATAGCTACAGGAAAGAAACGTATACGATCCTGCCCATCTGTTTATCCATGTCATTTTACTTCTCCCTCTTAACACCATTAACAGATATTTTTAATTCAACAATCGCAAAATCCTGTATTGTTCTTCCTCTAAATTCATACGCTGGTGTGAAATGTGTTTGTACTGCTTCCAATCCAGCTTCTCGAAAAAGTGCTTCATACCACGAAAGTGGCCTGTGCATTTCTAAAATATCATAATTGCCTTCTTTCTTCGTCTTTCGATAAACATGATTTTCATGATAATTATGTTCTGTTTGATGACGAATATCAAGCCGCGATTCAGGACAATCATAAATAAGCGGATTGCAAAATCCAATATAGATTGTTCCGTCATCTTTTGTTTTTTCAGCAGCAGTTTTTGCAATAGTTCTTACTTCATCATCAGTTACAATGCATACCACTAAATTACATATCGTAACATCAAAATGAGTATCAGGTATTGCCTCTTTTGTTGCATACACATTTCCATGTCCTATCTTTTGTCCAGTCTGTTGTCGCATTTCTTCAGAGATATCATAAGCATAAACATCAGCGCCTTCTCTGCATAGCACGCTCGCTAAAATTCCAGGACCAGAACCATAATCTAATATCTTCTTTCCTTTGATGACCCCAAGTACGCTGAGCAATGTTGTATCATACGACTTTAATTTAGCAACTTCTTGCTCAAGTTCAGATGATACTTTACTCCATTCATCGCCAATGTTTATTGATTTCATAGTTATTTTGTCACCACTTAACAATAATACTTATCTGCTAATATTTAAATAGTAATTCTCCATTTATGGAGTATAAAAGAAAAAGTTTATATCTAAGCTAATTCAAGTAGCATATATTATAATGGCAAGAAGATTACATAAACTTTAAATATCAGTTGTCAACTATAGTTTACATATGATAACAAAAGACAACAACTTCAAGGTAATGGAACTTTTTTTTAAGTATCCGCAAAAATCGTTTCATATTCGTGAGCTTGCTCGTTTAACAGGATTATCAGCAACAGGTATTATTAAAATAGTAAAGAGACTAAAGAAAGAAAATTTGCTAGTGTCGCATAAAACAGATACTACTGAAGAAATCAGTCCTAATACAGACGCAAATTTCTTTCATATGAAGCGGTTATATAATATTTATTCATTATATGATGTAGGATTGATAGAAATGCTCAAAAAATATTATGAATATCCGAAAGCAATTATATTGTTTGGCAGCTACGTAAATGGCACTGATAGTGAAAAAAGTGATATTGATATTGCAATATTTGCATCTCAAAAAGAGATTCCAGATATAACAGAATTTGAAAAAAAACTTGCAAGAAAAATAAACATTCATGTTTTAACTGTTGAAAATATCAGCAGAGAATTCAAAAATTCGCTTGCCAATGGAATAACCTTAGAAGGATTTGTTGAGTTGATATGATGATAAAACCATTTGATTATTTTGTAAAAGAAAACATGGTAAGAAAAACAATTTCCAATACAAGCATGGCAAAAGCATTTGTTGAAAAAGCAACTATTCGTCTTAACAGAATTAAAGAAATTTCAGAAAAGGAATCATCAATAGTTTTTGAAGATATTTATGAATGTTTGCGGGAAGCAGCGCAGTCATTAATGGAACTAAAAGGATATAAGCCTTATTCGCATGAAGCCTTAATTTCATTTTTATATGAAGAAAAATTATTGTCGCAAGAAAAAATAGTTATTCTCGATAATTATAGAATACTGAGAAATAATTCAGTGTATCTTGCCCAGAAAATATCATTGGGAAAAACAGAGGAAGCATATCAATTTGCAAAGATTATACTTCCTGAAATAAAAAACAAGTTAGATGAATTATTAAAAAATAAATGAACTAATAAATGACTTAAAATGCCAGATAGACAAATCTTAGAAGACATTGGCCTTACTCAGGCAGAAATCAAGATCTATTTAGCGCTCTTAGAACTCGGTACTTCTACAGCTGGCCCCATTCTCCAAAAAACAGGGCTGCAAAATTCGGTTGTTCATATGACGTTGCACAAACTAATAGAAAAAGGATTAATCTCATCAATCAAAGAAGGCAAAATAAATCATTATCAAGCAGCTGATCCAAAACATATTATTGAATTTATTAATGAGAAGAAAGAACGATTTGAACAAATTCTTCCCGAACTTTTAATCAAACAACAGACAGCCCAAGAAACATCAGAAATAACAACCTTTCGCGGTATAAGAGGAATCAAAGAATTATTGTTTGAATTATTGGATGCAGGCGGCAATGAACATCACACTATTGGATCAGCAAAAGAATCTTTAATATTAGGTGATGACTGGTGGGTTTCTTATCATAAAAAAAGAGCAGAAAAAGGAATAACCGCAAAATTAATATTTAATGAATCATTGCAGTTCTGGAAAGCTGAAGCAAAATACCCTAATTCAGAAATCCGTTACACTAAAACAGGGTTTGAACCATTAACAGAAACCATT
Organism: Candidatus Woesearchaeota archaeon; assembly: GCA_016192995.1. Classification (NCBI taxonomy): domain Archaea; kingdom Nanobdellati; phylum Candidatus Woesearchaeota; species Candidatus Woesearchaeota archaeon. The sequence continues at coordinate 81,212 of JACPTB010000013.1, read as the reverse complement.
ATACGAAATGATAAAATTGGCATTTTAATTTGGACAGAAAAACCATTAGGGATTTTAATCCACAACAAAGCAGCAGCAGAATCTTATGATAAATTCTTTAATCTGCTTTGGGAAACAGGAAAGAATTAATTATTTGAGATCAACCATTTATATAACGGAATAAATTTAATGTTTCCATGAAAATCAAACCATTGTTTTTCTTCTTCACCTTCATAATCTGAAGTTATTATCATCAGATTGTTGCAGTCTAATTCTTTTGAAGCTTTTAATAAAGCGCGTATTTCACGTTCCTTTGTTTTTCCATTATTAAGATCGGAGCATACTTGTATTAATTGCGTTATCTTTGTTCCTTCTTTTATAATAAAATCTACTTCTTCCTGCTGAACATTTTTCCACGAAAAGAATTGTAATTGGTTAGAGAGTTCTTTTTTCTTTAATTCGTAGGCAACTATATTTTCGTACAGTTTACCTATATTCGGTGATATACTGAAAGCCTTTGCATATATGAATCCATTATCATAACAATATATTTTTTATTTGTTGATAATTGCTGTTTAACTTTATAAGAAAATCTATTCACACTGAAAAAAATAAATGTTTCTTCCATATAACTAAGGTATTTTTGAATAGTAGTCGTGCTTATCTTAGTCAATTTTGATAATTTATGATAGGAATATTCAGATGCAATACTAGATAATAAATAAGTGACAAGATCTTCTAATTCTTTTGTTGCTCGTAGGTTATACCTTTTTACAATATCTTTGTACAATATGGAATTAAATAACGTTAAAAGATATTCTTTATAATCTATTTTCTTAATCAGTGGTTCAGGGTAACCGCCAAAAACTGCGTATTGATGCAATGAGGGAGTATGTACTGATTAATTTTTCTTTTACTTTTTACTTTATTATTTTAATTCTCATAATCTTTCCGCTTGTCCAGTGTGAATTTTCGAATCAGCCTATAAAAAACAAATTCTAAATTTTAAAAACAATTTACTATTAGACAATACGATGTCCAGTGGGAAAATTAAGACAAATTAACCTATTACACTTGAAACTTTATAAAACAACACGTAAACATTTCGAAGTCTTCGAAATGGTTTCGAAATTACCGTTTCCACTGGACATGGTGACGTAGAGTATATAAACTGGGAGTGTCAAAATCTTATTGAGGTTAATACAAATGATAATATTTATATATATCATTTAATATCATTTAATATCATTTAGTATTATTGAGGCATGGACAGATCTAAGTATGAAATAGAAATCAAACGTTACGCCTTTATTCGGGCAATGGAACGTAATATTGATCCAGATTTAATTGAAAACACTATTATGACAGGCAAAGTAAACTATTATGGTAAAAATTACGTGAAATTTATATCAAGATCTGTTATTTGTGTAGGAGAAATAACCGGACAAAAAATAAAAATATTCACCGTAGAATGGAGAAACTAAGATGAAAAAATGTTCAGAATGTAAAAATAAAATGGTTGAATTAGAAGATAAAACACCAGAAGGATTTAGTTATACCTATCATAAATGTAACTCTTGTGGAGAGGAAATACTGAATATGAACCAACTGCATCAAGTTGCAAATAAATATCGTGCCATGAAGAAATATCGTGTAAAATTAACTAAATGGGGTTTAAGTTATGGCATTAGAATACCAAAAGAATTAATGAACGAATATGATTTTGGCGATGAAGTTTCATTAGTAGCAGAGAAAAAAGGCTTATTAATTGTTCCATAAATTAAATAATTCCAATTTTCCGTAATCTTTCCGCTTGTCCAGTGTGAACTCTCCAATAAGGCTATAACCAATGATATTAGTCAACTGCCATGAACCAAAAGAAATGCAAATCTTGCTCAGCGAGCAAACCAAAATTGAAGTCAAATATTTTACTCCTGGTGATTACCTTATTGGCAAGATTGCGGTTGAAAGAAAAACCTATGCTGATTTTCTTGCTTCTCTTGCCTCTCATCGTTTATTTGAACAATTAGAGCGTTTACGTTATTGTTATCAAGTATGTTATCTGATCATAGAAACAGAAGATATTTCATCAATACGATATAATCAAATTATCTATGGTCCAATAATCACTATTTTATCTACTTTAAGCATAAAAGTAATAATTACTTTTAGTAAAAAGCAAACAGTTCATGTTCTTAGATTATTAGAAAGCAATAGTTTACGTTATAGGGATATTGGTATGATTCAGCATAAGCAAAAAAAACTTCCACTCTCAAAAATACCTCTGCAAATGCTTCTCACTATTCCAGGTATTGGTTATAAACGTGCTAAGTTATTATTGTCGCATTTCGGTAATTTGCAGAATATTTTTAATGCAGAACCATCTACCATAGCTCAATATAGTGGATTTGGAAGGAAAATGGGAGAAACCATTAAAGATATTCTGTCCATTGAGCATAATTCAAGAGCATCTCCAAATGATAAAAATTAATATAACTAACCAAAAAGAAGTTGCATATAGTATTCTCACGTTAATTAAAAATCTTGAAATCCAGTTTGGCAAAACAACACTTTCGCAGATACTTTACGGAAGCAAAACTATTAGTAATAGCTATAAACATATTGATGCTGATGAATATTACGGATGCTTAAGCGCTTTTTCTCTCGATCAAATAAAGAATCTTATTGAGCAGTTAATCTCACAAGAATATCTTGTATCCATTAATGTCGGTCTTGAGTACGAGATGATGGTTATAAAAATAACTGAAAAAGCAAAAATGGCATTAGATGCAAATAAGGATATTTCACTAAATCTTCCTAAAGTGTATGTTCCTGAGTTCAGTTCAGCGGATAGCATTTCGATCATAGATCAAAATATACTTACGCAATATTACGATATTAAAGTTCAGTTGAAAAAATTAGAAGAAAAAGAAGAGGAACTAAAGAACATCATTAAAAATACAATGCTTGAAAATAATCTTCCACAAATACACACTGCTTTTATGGATATCTTCTGCAAGAAAATAGAGCGAGTTATCTATACTAAAGAAAAGGTAGAACTATATGTTCCCACAGAGATACTTGATAAAATTAAAACAGTAAAAGAAAGTGTAGTATTAACCACAAAATTGAAATAAGTGATTTTAATGCAGATAAACGTACGTAATAAGTCTTCTATGGTTTTAGCGCCGGTTCAGCTTTTCAAGCATATATCAATTGGATTTTTCTCTCTGGAACTCCGAAAAATCCCCAATATAAATTTAAGAAGAGCTTCACAAAAATAGGCGCTAAACCCCCAGACTTATTACGTACAGATAAACATAATATTTAGATAATAACCTATTGAATATAAATAATTAAGGTTTCTGTTGGGATACCGTTATTTCCCCAACATATTTCCTAAGAAATATACAACTTACTGGATTTGGTGACATGATAGTAACATCGTGAACTGCATCACTTCCTGACGGAGTTCTTTGGGTTGCATCATAAACCTCTACTTGATAACCTAATCTTAAAGGAGATAAGAGTGCATTAGAGAAAGGAGGTACATAACAACCATCTATTGATCTTACAGCAGTTGGTTCTTTTCCCAAATCACGTCCTGCAGGTCGATATCCTTCTAAACTATCCTCACCAATATTTGCTCCTGCTGCGGGATCAATACCTTCTCTAACTTCTAAATACCATCTTTTTTCTCTTTCAGGTTGCTTAAATCCTACTATAATAACATCTCCAACAGCTATTATCTCTGGTACAAATCTTCTATAATCAAATCCTTCTCGTGCTGCTGCTAATGGAGTAACATCAATATAAATCTCTCCTTGAGATCTTAATGTATAGGTAAGACCGTGTTCGGTCATAAACCTATTTACCAAAGTATCAGGGGTTGGTACTTGTTCAGGTCTTAACCAACACTCACCAAAAAAAAGCACACACTCATCTAAACTCATCGTTACTCACTATCAAGAGAAATTAAGCATAATTTATAAATGTTTCAGTAACGCGAGTAAATCACAATTTCTCCCTAAATCCCTTACTAACCGTGGTTGTCCAGAACCCTGGTAGATTATTGCTGACAAACCCCTTAAAGGTTTCAGAATACACGTAGGTTAATCCGGAGATCTTCTTATACTTTTTGAACTTCTCTTCAACTTCATCATAAATTTCTTTTATTTTCTTCCGCTCAAAATCTTTTTGTAATAATGAGCTTGGCTTTAACATCAGATAATCAGCTTGTCGTATCGCATTAATTTCAATATTAGCAGAATTCTGTGAGATGAAAATAATGCTTAAATCTTTATGCCGCGCAATTAAAATGAGTTCAGTCAATACTTTGTTGCTTTCACTCATCGATTGCCGGGAGCTAAATAATATGCCGCCTTCATCAACAAGAACAACGCTGTTATTTTCAATGTCTTCGATTTTGTCTACTGTTGTGATCCATTTTGGCAGATCCTTGAATCCCATCGCAAAACATGCCCGTTTTGTTTCATGATGAATGTTCTCTAATAAACGCAATCCTAACCCTGTTTTTCCACTGCCACGCGCTCCGAGAATAATACCAATCAAACTAGCGCTCGTCAACAAGCGCTGCTCAAAACCTTCTTTGCTGCCTTTAATTGCTTCAATCAGTTTCAAAGGTTGATACGTTGATTTTCTTTTAGGTTTTGCAAATGATTCTTGAACAATAGGAACTATATTTTTTTTGCTTTTTTCAGAATCTTCAGTTTGTAATCCAGCTAACCGTTCTTCCTCTTTTTTCTCCTTTAGTTCTTTATACCAATAATACAATTTTTTGCAACCAAGATATATTCCTTTAAATGTATAATATATTCCTTGAGAAATACTTTTGATTATGAACCATAATACTTTCATAATCCATAACACTCTTAACAACCATGGTGCTTTTTTGAATTTTTTAGAACTGCTCTTCTTTTTAGCCATATATCGGCAATAATAGTGTATTTTATTAATTTTTAGGTGTGCCTCGATGAAAAATATAGGTTCGCTCTTATAGAATAGCAAGCATTAAATAGTTCTCGTTATGTATTATGCTGAATAAAATTGAAGAACATGGTCCATATTGTGGAAAGTTGTTGGATTCTCAGCTTTTTATCTATGAAATTAAAAACATCCATCCGCCAATTAGACTTTATTTCAAACATAATCAAGCCACTGATGAAATATATGTATTTGAATTCGAAATGAAATCGAGTGAAGATAAACAGCAGCGAACAATAGAAAAAATTAAGTCAAAAGCAAAAGAACTAAAATCCTATATCCTTTCGACTATATTTTTACCTTTACAAATATTATCTTCAAATTCAAGCAATCTTTTATAGATTTTACTATCTCTAAGAGTTTCTAATTCTTGTTTCATTTGTTGAAAGTCTTCAACGGGTATTGCGATAGTCTTCATAATTATAGTATAACCTTTAGACTATAAATAGTTTTCTCTTTTAGTCTTTTGTGAAACAGGATTAGTAATAGATTAGGTGATAAAATATTTGATGGTAAAAGCAAGATTTTCAAAAAAGAATATTTGGATAAAAACACATCAATTCTACGAGAAATACGGCAGAAAAACAATTGTTATTGCCAATGAGAACTTTGCAAAATACTCGCAAAGCTCGGGTTACTGCCAGTTCGCATTGAGATCTTTGTTAAACAAAGCAATTTTCTCTCTGGAACTCCGAAAATTGCTCGATAAGTCTTTCGAAAATGCTCACGAAATTGGCAGTAACCATAATTTTGCAAAGTTCTCCAATAGTTTTAAAAATCAAGGTTTGTATCTTGCTACTATGGATAACACTGATTATCGAGAAAGGTATTCGCGCCAGATTTTATACCAAGGAATTGGCAAGAAGGGACAACAAACATTGCAGCGTGCAACTATAGCGATTATTGGTCTTGGCGCATTAGGTAGTGTAACAGCAGAGTTATTGGTACGCGCAGGAATAGGAAAACTTGTACTCATTGATCGCGATTGTGTAGAACTATCAAATCTTCAGCGCCAGCATTTATATAAGCAAGAAGATATAGGAAAACCTAAAGTCATTGCTGCAAAAGATGCTTTATTTGCCATCAATCCTTCAATTGCTGTTACTTCTAATCCTGTTGATCTTACCTCCAAAAATATTGAAGCACTTTTGAAATCTGCAAAGATCATTATTGATGGCACTGACAATCTCGCAACAAGATACTTGATTAATGATTATGGAAGAAAATATAATAAAACATGGATTTATGGCGGAGCTATTGCAAGCATTGGCACGGTAATGGTTATAGATAACAGAAATAACAATAACGATGCTAAGAAAAGTACTCCTTGCTTTTCCTGTGTTTTTCCTGATTGCCAGCCTGAAGGAACTTGTGATACTATTGGAGTTCTTAATAGTATTACAACAATCGTTGGTGCGTTAGAAGCAAATGAATGCATTAAGATAGTGCTAGGACAAGAGCATGAACAACAGCTGATTAGAATTGATCTTAACAACCAACCTATTGGGAATAATAGTAATAATCGTTTTCAAACATTACAAGTTAAACAACGAAAGAATTGTAGCACCTGTTTAGGACATTACGAATACTTAGATGGTAGGAAACTAACGAAGAATATTCGCTTTTGCAGTTCTGGGCAGTTTCAGTTTTATGGAAAAAAACAATCATTACAGCAGGTTAAAAAAAGATTAGAAAAACTAGGAAAGGTTATTTTCTTACCAGGCTGTTTGCATTTTAAACAAGTTACCATTTTCAATGATGGAAGATGCCTGATTAAAGCAAAAGATCTACGTGAAGCAAAAAATCTCTACGCAAAATATATTGGTGACTGAATGGACAGCTCTTTACCTCAGTTTGATAAATTGATGACTCGTTTGATTATTGAAAAATGCAAAACAAGGGCTGCTATTTCTTGCAGATTTCCCGATGATTTACGGCATAAAATTAAGCTTGACTTAGCAGAACTCAAGAAAAGATTCTCTGTAAAAAGCGATGCTGGCATTGCCCTTGTCCTTGAGATAGACAGCCTGGAGATTATTGTCCATGGATATGGGGAATTATTATTCAAAACTATTGATCCAGCTAAGCTCGATCGTATTGAAAAAATTGCTCATAAAATATATAAAGCTGGTTTAGATTTCTAAACTTATGAGCTTATGTTTTCACAATACCTTAACAGGAAAGAAAGAACTTTTTGAACCATTAAGATCACATCAAGTACGCATGTATAACTGCGGACCAACAGTTTATGATTATGCGCATATTGGTAATTTTAGAGCATATATCTGTTCTGATATTCTTAAACGATACCTAATCTATAAAGGATTTAAGGTAAAACAAGTGATGAATATAACAGATGTTGATGATAAAACTATCCGCGCATCACAAAAAGCTGGATTAACCCTGCAAGCATATACTGACAAATACACGCAGGCATTTTTTGAAGATTTAGAAACATTGCGTATTTCAAAACCTGATATCTTTCCTCGAGCAACAGCCTATATTGATGATATGGTGGCCCTCATTAAAGACTTACTCAATAAAGGACTTGCTTATAAAGCACCTGATGGGATTTATTATGCTATTTCAAAGTTTAAAAGTTATGGAAAATTATCAAAAATTGATCTTCATCAAACTAAAGCTGGAGTTCGTGTGCAACAAGATGAGTATGATAAGCATCAAGCACAAGATTTTGCGCTCTGGAAATTTTGGACAGAAAAAGATGGCGATGTTTTTTGGGAAACAGCATTAGGCAAAGGCAGACCAGGCTGGCATATTGAATGCAGCGCTATGTCTATGAAAAATCTTGGTCAGACTTTTGACATCCACACAGGTGGCATAGACCTTATTTTCCCCCACCATGAAAATGAAATTGCTCAAAGCGAAGCTGCGACCGGAAGAACCTTTGTCAATTATTGGCTCCATAATGAATACATCAAAGTTGATGGGAAGAAAATGAGCAAAAGTCTAGGAAATTTTTATACCCTGCGTGATTTACTTGCCAAAGGTTATAGCAGCAGAGCTATTCGTTATCTCTTATTAAGCACCCAGTATAGACAGCCGTTGAATTTTACCCTACAAGGCGTTGCAGCAAGCCAGCAAGCTGTTGCACGGATTGATGAATTTATGGAGAAACAGGAGAAAGTTTCTGGAAAAGATAATCAAACTATTAAACAAATAATTGCAGACACAAAAAAGCGTTTTGAAACTGCCTTAGATGACGACTTAAATATTTCTGAAGGATTAGCTGCTCTGTTTGATTTTATGAAAGAGATTAATACGCTTATGAGCAACAACCTGTTCAGCCATAAAGATGCTGAAGCTATTAAGGAATGCATGCATCAGTTTGACCTTGTTCTTGGAATTATGCATAAACAACCAGAATCAGTTCCTGAAGAAATAGTTGTGTTAGCAGATCAGCGGGAAGAAGCACGAAAAGTAAAGGATTTTAAAAAAGCTGATCAATTACGCGCTTTACTTGAAAAAAAAGGATATTTGATTGAAGATTTGAAAAACACCTACCTTCTTAAAAAAATGTGAAAAAAATAAAAAATATTTATCTTCGTTTTTTACCTGATTTCCTTTTGCCCCCTCGGTTCATTGCAACCATAGAAACATCTCCATCTTTATCGACGAAGTATAAATAACCGTCTCGTTTCTTGACGCCAACTTTTGCTACTTTTACTACTTTAGCCATTACATTCACCTCATATTGATTATATTGTACATTTTCCAGTCGTTAATAGTATATAAATGTTTTGTTAAAGAGCAAACTATTTAACTAAGGAAATACCGTATTTAGAAAACTTTGCAAAATACTCGCATAGCTCGGGTTACTGCCAGTTCGCATTGAGATATATTTTGGATAAAGCAATTTTCTCTCTGGAACCTCGAAAATTGCCCGATAAGTCTTTCGAAAATGCTCATAAAATAGGCAGTAACCATAATTTTGCAAAGTTCTCTTTAACCTTGAGGACCCTATGCCCGAAGAGATACCACGAACTAAGGATGATTTCAGGTATGTAAAGTCTGCTGAAGAACTGCTTGAATTACAATCTGCCAAAGAAACTTCTGGAACTGAACTTAAAAAGACCTTAGGGTTTGGCATTATCTTTGTTTTGGCATTGAACTTTATTTTTGATTCTTCAATATTATATGTTCCCCAATACAGTGTTTATTTTGCTGGAGCAGCATCAATTATTTCATGGATTTTAATGGCGATGATAGGAATCTATGTTGCTCTCTGTTATGCTGAATTAATCAGCATGTTTCCTACTTCAGGAGGTACCTATGAAGTAAGTAAAATCTCATTTGGCACCCTTACCTCATTTATGGTAGGATGGATTACGTGGCTTGTGGGGAATATTGGACTTGCAATTTCGATTCCTGAGGGGCTTCAGATTCTTGTCCCTTATTACACGCCTTTAGCATATATTTTTAAGGCGGTCCTTGTTATAATAACGGTTTACTTTTTTTCAGAGCTTGCTAAGAGAGGAAAAGATATAGGGAGTAAAATAATATTTTACTTTACCCTTCTTATTCTCATTGAATTCATCGTGATTATTCTTCCCATGTTTATTGATTTTCCAGCATTAACTGGAGAAGGAAGATTAACAACAGCGATTATCCCTCAACTCTATCATCCTTTTTTCCCTGCAAAGGATTTCTTCACTAATATCGGGCTAATTTTAGGATCTGTCTTTATTGTAAGTACCTATGCAGCTGGTTTATCTGGAGTTTCTTACCTTTCAGGAGAAGTTAAAGAGCCGCAGAAAACATTGCCCAAGGTTTTCAAGTGGTCAACTATTATTGTAGCAATAACTTCAGTGATTATTGCTATAGCCTCATTAGGAATTATCGACCGTGAAACATTGATTAATTCCGAAAATTATTTTCATGACATTGTGCTTGTCACTCTCGGAGATTATACTCCAATCATTGCAACCATTGTTCTGATTTTTGCAGGATTTATTTATTTCAGCGAAGGCCTGCCCTGGATTTTATCAGGACCAAGACTGATTTTTTCTGTTGCTAAAGATAAATTATTTCCTACCAAATACGCCCAGATCGATAAAGAATTTGGCACACCGCTTCATGCAATAAAATTCCAGAGGACGGTCATCATAATTTTTATTGCTATAACTTATTTTCTTTATATTATGAGTGATGCTTGGGAATTGGATGTATTTTACTATTTGCTTTCACTGTTTATTTCATTATCTATCTTATTAGTAAGCATTACCCTTATTGCTATTCCTGTTTTACGCAAGAAAAAACCACTTGCTGAACGACCTTATAAAGTTCCTTTTGGCACTTGGCTGCCCTATGTTCTTGTTTATTTGTTTATACTGATCTCTGTATTATGGTTTATTCATGAAGAAACTAGAATCCTTGTTTTAGGAACAACGGCCCTGCTCCTGTTGATAGGGATTCTGATGTATGGGCTGCTCATTATTTATTTTGATCCTGAGGTTTACATTAAATTCAAAAAATTTATCGTTGGATTGTATCTCCTTCACGACCAGCTCTTTCTCTCTGATACCGTCAAACAACAAATGTATGATTTTCTTGGAGAGCTTACTTCTAAGAAAGTGCTCCAATATGGATGCACCAGCCATGATTTTACCCTTGAGCTTGCCAAAAAAGTAACTCCTTCAGGAAAAGTCTATGCCACAGACTTGATTGATAAAACTATTGAACGTATTAATTATCATATTAAAAAAGGGAATATTACCCATGTTCATACGATACATGACGAACATCAGGTCAATAGAATACATCCTCACATTCCTCCGGTCGATGCTATTATTTCCCTTGGTATGCTTGGGCATATACAAGACCTCAGAAAAATTGCAAAAGAGATGAACGCACTTTTGTCAGAAGGCGGGAAAATTGTGTTTAAAGAGGAAGTGGATCTTTTCCGGATTATGCCAACCATAGGATGGATAGCACTCCCTGAAAAAGTGGTAGAAATATTTGCTGAAGAAGGAATCAGAATTAATTATGTTTATAAAAAACGCTTGTTCTGGACTGATTTAATCGTCTATGGTATGAAAACAAAATATGACGTCCCTATGGTCTAATTAGTTAAAAAAACAACCGCTGCAGGGTTAACTGCAGCGAGAAAGTCAATGTGCTGGTGGAAATATGCCAACTGAGATTTGTTGGGGGTGTCTATTATGTTTAGACATTAAGACAGTTGACGTTTTCCCACACTACACAAGAGCCTGTCGTTAGTTGATATTATTACTCAAGGAAAAGGCAGCAACAATAATGGCGGCAGACGGTCAAAATTCTGCTGAATTTTGCCCTACCGACCACTCCGAAGGAGCCAACCCTCGGTCGGTCTGCGCCATTGTTGCTGCCTTTTTATGAACATTAGTTTAGTCAATTAGTATGTTGACCGCCGCCAAAGGCTTCTTTGCCAATAATTGCCAATCGCTTTGAAAATGAAAGGTTCCATAATTTGAAGAATTGCTCTACTTCTTCTCCATGCCTCAAGGGAGCAAGGATCACACTTTTACCAATATGAATTAAACGCAAGGCTTTTACCATCCCTGATTTACCATCACGGCCTTTTAATGCATAGTAGAATTTTACTTTCTCTGTATTGTTAAGGTGTTTTGTTGTATAATTGTAAATAACCATTTTTTCTCCCTGGGTGATAAAACCATCATCAGTTAACATGTTAATTTTCTTAATAAAGTATATTTATAAATCTTTTTATGTTAAATATATTAACATAAAAATATCATAGATATATAAAAATGTATTGATAATATCTCTTTTATTCGTTATTTTATGTTAAGTATAATAACATTAAAGTATTATTATATCTTTTTTATTAACTATCTTTCTAATAACGTTATTATTTTTGTTAATGTATTTAACTAGAAGTATATAATAGTTCTTATTTATTATTATATTTTTATCGATTATACTTACATAAACAGGATAAAAACCTATTTTAAATCAACAAAAAAAGATAATTCAACATTTTAAGTTAATCTAATTAACTTAAAATGTTGAATTATCTTTTTTTGTTAGTGTATTTAACACTGTTTTTAGAAATTAAGATTTCCCTGCGTGGGTGTTGTGATCGGGTATAAACTACGGTAAAATAACTCATTATATCCTTATAAAGATCTTGTTTAAGCTGGTCGCACGATTGTGTGAAGCAAGGGTAAAACTCATCATCATAGATTAGTCCATTTGCCTGACCTTTATACTGTGAGTATATATCTCTTGCATCAGATACATTGTTATACATTGGAATAAAAAGCTGATCGTTATATCCTGTAAAATGTGGGTCTGTTGTTAAGAGGGGAGATGAAATATTATAATTGGTTGGATAGTGATAATATTGGTTGATGATATCTGGTTTTTCTTTGATAAAAGGATAGCGATTACTTGTTATTTGCAGCCAAGATGAATAACCTACCAACATAAAAACAAGAATCAACACAAAAAAAAACATATTTTCCTTTTTAGTTATTACGATGTTTGAGAGAACATAGGCACTAAAGATAGCAAGTAAAGGAAGAATTAAAAGAATAAATCTCGATTGTTTGTTGATAATAAAGGTAAGGTAAATAACATATAATAAAATACTCAGACTTATGAGATATCCAGATCGTTGCTTATTGATAAAATAACTCTTGGAATGGAAAAAATAAAAAACTGCGCCTAATAATCCTAGAATAAATAATATATTTTCTTTGACCATGACTATTGGATAGAACAAGAGATTACTTATTGGATTTGAAACTGCATACATTATATTATCCTGATGTATGATTGCTTTTACTACAGGATATATTGTTGCATACAACCATGAACCTGCTGAGTCTTGATATAAAAAACCATTTATTATTAAGAATGGTGTTACCATAATTGCAGCGCCTGAGATGAAATATATGAGTTTTCTACAGAGCCGATTGATATCCCTAGTATCGTAGTTATCGAAAAATAGTATAATACCCATACTTAGCATCATAAAACCTGCAGTGTATTTTGTGAGAAAGGCTAATGCTGCGATTATACCCAAAAGAAAGGGAGATTTGTTTTTTATATACAAATAAACCGTTAATAAAATAAAGAATGCCGCGGGAATTTCAGTCATAATAGTATAACTCTGCTTAAGAAAAAGCTCTGATGACAACAGGAGCAATGGTGGTGTTATACTTAATAATTCTAAGAAATCTTCTTTTTTTAAGATCTCTTTTGCACAGATATACGTCAAAATTATAGTGCCTACTGCAAACAATGTTATCATTATATCTGCTAACAAAATATAGGGTAATTTTAGTTTCCAGAATAATCCTATTATTAATGGTAACAATGGTGGCCTGATTTCTTCCCATAAACCATGAGTTCCTTGACTATAGATATATTTTCCCATACCTAGATATACTGATTCATCCCAACCAAGATCGTGGAACGACGTTGCCATAGCAAAAAGTTTGAAAGAAATAAAGGATATGAGAATAATGACAGAGATAATTCTAATAATTTTGGTAAGATTTTTGGTATCAAACTCCATAGTATCAGAAGCTTTTTTATATATTTAAATGATTTTATGAAAATATGCCTCAATTTACTCAATTTATAGAAAAATATGGGATTTGGATGTTGTTAGGAGTGTTATTGTTCTTGTTTTGGATGCTTAATCATCTTAATCCTGTTCTTGTCTGGGATGAAAATGCCTATTTGGCAAATGCCCGATCTCATCTAGGAACAAGCTATTATACTGAAGACTTTAGATTTCCTCTGCTAGAATATGTAATTGCCGGAGTTTGGATGGTAATTGGGGAATCGCAGTTTGCTGCGCGACTAATTATTATGTTTTTTAGCCTTAGTTCAGTATATTTGTTTTATCTTATTCTTGGAGGTCGTGAATTTTCACATCTAAAACAATTGAGTTATACCTGCTTATTTGCATTCTCCCCCTTGCTTATTATCTGGGGTTATAAAGCATACACTGATGTCCCTGCACTGTTTTTTATTATGCTCAGTTATTATTTCATATTATTGGCTGATGAGAACAAATCAAAATATTATCAATTGCTGTCAGGAATTAGTCTTGGATTAGGAATTCTCTGTAAATTCCCTGCTGCGTTGTTTGCTATTAGTGTAGGAATATATTATGCTAAGTCAATTAAAAAATTATTTTATTTTGGTGTAGGGATTGGCATTTCCTTACTACCGTGGATGTTGTTTAATTATTATCATTACGGAAATCCTTTTTGGGATTTCTTTAGCCAATATGCAATTGTTGAACAATATACAATTTGGCAATCGTGGACAATACAATTTTGGAATATTATCCCTGTACTTGGCATTTTATGGTTATTGTTTTTTTTCGGAATTGTTTATTTTGCGAAACAATTTGATTCAAAAAAACACTTGTTGCTACCTATAATTTATACTGTTATCTTCATTATTTATTTTTATGGCATTACTAATGTTAAATTAGGCAGATATTATTTAGGTGTTTTAGCGTTCCTTTATCTCATCATTATTGAAGGAATTGAATATGTTACCGATTATTTGAAAAATAAACAATCATTATTAATGGCGCGTTTATTTTTTGCAGTAATTATTATTAATAGCTTACTGGTATTTTCTCTTGCTAACTATCAAGAAATTTCCCGCGCTTATTGCCAAGAAGGACTTTCTCAGAGTGTATCTTATATCAAAGATCATACTATGCATGGTGATCATGTTATCAGCAATGCGTGGGTATGGTATGGTTATAGTAATAATCTCAAAGTGAATGCTTTATGGAGCACCAATATTAGTGAGATCCTACTGCCTGAAACAAAATATATCATTATTGACAGCTTGGACGGCGATTATTTTGATAAAAGTATTCTTGATAAAGATAATCGACTTGTCAGAGAGAAAATTATTTTGAGCAATTGTAACAGAGAGATAAGTATTTATCGCGTTATCTAACAGTACTGTTCATTTCTTCAGTTAGATTAAGATAAGGATTACATTGGGGGATTTCATCTTGCAGATGCTCATCTTTGTAGATAGGACATATTTTTGCCAAGAGAGTCTCTGCTGATGAAAATCCTGATATTACTTCACCATTAACCACTAACGTAGGATACTCATAGATTTCATAGGTTGTTTTTAGCATGGCAATCATCCCTTCCTGCTCTGCAAGCCTTTCGTCAAATGCAAAATTCAAAAGCTTATCTTTGAATAACTTTTTCAGATAGGTCAAGACAAAGGCTTGTTCATTGCATTTAGGGCAGATATCTTCATCTGAAAAAAAATAAAGGACTGTTGATCTTTTCTCATCGCAGAGCTTTGAAGCTTTGTCTGCTAAAAACAAATAATTTAACTGCGCTAAGGTATATTCTCTTTTAAGGAGACTGTATTCATATTTATTAATTTGAGAATTCCGATCATAAGTTTCTAATCTCACCCTAGTATCTTCCAATGATTTTATCGCATGGTCAAAGGTTTTTAATAATGCATTACAATCTTTTTTTTCCCCTAAGGTGTTTAAGTATTGATACTGCAGCTGAAGGCTATTAAAATCAACAACCTGCTCTTTTGCTGTTGTTTGAACATACGTAACTCTTTTGCTGTCTATAACCAACCCCAAAAACATCCCCATCAAAAAAATAATTAATGTTATGACAAAAGCAATTATGTATAAGTGTTTACTGACGGTCCGCATGATTTCACCATTTCTGTCTTCTTCCTAAGATAATATCAAATAATACACCGATCCATATAAAACCTAAAATGATAAAGTAGAATATCAAGTATATAAAGATGCTCCATGAACCAAACTTACCTATTTTTTCCCTATTTGCAATAGCTGATTTTTTTAAAAGAGTAATGGTAATAATAAGCATTACTAAGGAAATAAAAAAAGTTACATAACTCAAATCTAATGGTTTAATATTAATAGAAATGTTTCTTAAGAGCGTCATAATATCAAAGTCAACACCTGCGAGATTAATAAAATACATAACATAGGGCTTAAAAAAAGAGTAGATCAAAGCAATGAAAAGGAAAACAATTAGAATCCCAGAGATAAGAACACTCGGAACCTGCATCATGCCAAAGTCACCATAGGTTTTATTGAATAAGGTTTTTCTGTAATGAAGCGCATTCAAGGTTGCACCTTTAAACCACCTATTACGCTGGTGGAAAAGCTCTTTCACGGTACTTGGCGCAAGCGTCTGCACTTCAGTATCCAAGAGCTGAATGATCTTGTAATGATTAACTTGAAGCCTAAATGCTATTTCCAGGTCTTCAGTAATATTTTGTTCGTCAAAACCACCAATTTTTTTCAAAATATCAGCTGCATAGATGCTAAAAGGACCTGGTGTTACATGCACGCAATCGAGTTTTCCCATCAACTCTTTGTAGAACATATTGATAAGATATTCATACCATTGCAGTTTTTGAAGGAGATTTTTCGGCTGATAAACTTTCAATGTTGGCAGGACTGCTGCAACATTGTTATCAACAAAATACGGCAGCATTTTTTTTAAAGCATTTTCTTCGACAAATGAATCTGCATCAAGACAAATGAAATACTCTGTTCTTGTATGCTTTAAACCGAGATTTAAAGCACTCCCCTTGCCTTTATTCTGCTGAGAAAATAATTTGATAGACACATCAGGATTTTGTTTTATTATTTGCTTTACTTTTAAGCTTGTTTTGTCCGTAGAGCCATCATTCACTACAAAAATCTCAATTTTCTTTTCAGGGTAATCCAAATGGATTACCCGATTAAGCGTTTGCCCAATGGAATCCTCTTCGTTATATGCAGGAATTACTATAGTCACTGAAGGCCATTCTGTTATTTTCTTTCGTGGAAACTTCTCCTGCTTTGTAAGCAGAATAATGATCCAGAAGACTGCAAAATACAACGATAGAAAGTACGCAATCCATAAGAAAATTGATAAGATCGTAATCATGATTCAGTACAATACCTCCCATACCTCTATATCCTGAGTTTTACCAACTCTTTTAAACTTTTCGCTCTTTTCGAGAAGAAAAAGCAGACCATCAGTATCTTTTTTCCAAATTTGACCTGCTTTCATCTTATCGGTTATAAAAAAATATCTAATATTATGCTCCTGCAAAAGACGTTCACTTTCTTCTATGTTTCTTGAATAAAAAATTTTATTTGCGATCTCATCAGCGTATTGATTTTTCATTTTTTTATCGAGAAACGCTCGGTCTTCACCAAGATAATAATTAATAAAAAATCCGTTTTCTTCGTGTGATAATATTTTTCCTTCAGGAAGATTTTGGAGATTTTCTTGTATCAATTGCAGCTGTTCTACTGCTCCTTGCGTTGGCTGCAAAGCAACAAGCCTATTAACAAAGGACAACCCTGAAAAGACTACTCCCAGCAACAACATAAATAAACAGGTTTTTTTCAAGAGAGGAATATCCCATTTACGATACCACAATCGACTATAGCCATACGCTCCCCATAAGATAACAATAAAATTCAATAAACTTCGATATTTATTATAATACCATGAAATTAGAGTTAAGAAGCTTAAAATTATAAACCAAAGAAATATATTTCTTCGTTCTTTGATCATGTAATATAACCCTATACCTAACAATAACAGCGTAAATACACCGAAACCCATCACTGCACCAAGATCAGAGATATTATTTTGAAGGAGATTCATATTTTCAAGATGGTAGGTAGTGATTGCTGGTGTTTTGAATACGAAAAAACTTGCTAAATAGATGAATGCCGCTATTATTACCCAAAATATCAACAAAAAAATGTTGTGATACCTCGCTTTTTGCTTACGCACATACGTGAGATAAAGATATAAACTGATGATCAGCACCGGTGTAAATAAGCTCAAAGTCCCTATCGCCAGCAAGAAAATAATTGATGAATAATGCATGCATTTATTTTTGTTCGTTATAAGAAAAAATGCCAGCAGGGTTAGAAAAACTAATAAGCTTAAGAAACTTGAAATAGTAAAAACATAGATATATATGGGTGAAAATAACAATAACAAACAACTCATTAGTTTTGTTGTAGTTTTGAGCTCTGTTTGCTCTAAAATTAAATACCACAACACCATACTTATTATACCTAATATCACTGGTAAGATAAGCGCAAGTATTTCAAGAGGAATTTTTTTTGAAAGAACAGAGAGTAAATAGTGATAGGGATTATAAGCTCCATCACTATTTACTCTCTGTTCTTGAGAAAATTTTTTCACTACATTAAGGTCATCATAGGCATCAATACCAGGAACAATATGCTGATGAAATAACATAAACCGCAAGATCATAGGCAATAACAGCACTACTAAAGAAATAATTGATAGATAGATTATACTCTTTTTACTTTCAAAACATTGCTTTAACAGTTTAAAAATCATGTTTTCACGACGGTACATAGGTTTTTATAGAGAGTAACTTCATTGAAATTTATTCTTTCAAAACAACTCTCAGCATACATACGAAGCTCATTGCTTCCGTACCTTTCTTTAGCGGTTTCACTAAGGATGACAAATTCGACATTATACTTGTTTAATAGCTGTGTGCCAATAGTTGTTGATTGTGTTGAAAAAATAGTTTCAATATCAGCCATACGCTCGTTGATTTCATCAATCATCAGAAAATTCTTATCAATAACATTCTTTTTCTTGGTAAAATAGGTGATTGCATGCCCAACATCAAGCGTAGAAAGTACCGTACTTTCAGGGTTCTGAGAAAATTCTTTAACAAATGATAATGCGCTGATAACATCTTTGGATGTTGCTTTATCCACTTTATCAAGGCTTAGAATTATTGAAGGTACTACTGAGGTTACTATAAAAAAAATGATTAATAATGCATAGAGTATTTTACCGTGCCTATGAACTTTTGTTGTTGCTATATACTCTGTTAATAGAGCAAGAGCTTTTCCAAATAAAATAACAAGACCTACTCCCAAATATATCAATGCGAGATTAAGCTCTAGCAATTTAAACCACATCCCTAATGTAATAATAATGATAAAACTGGTAAGAAAATAAAGATCCCGATCCTTTGTTGAAAAAATGATGTAATGGATCATCCAAATTCCTATAATTACTGGGAGAAAACCTATCAGATTTAATGCTTGCGAAAGCGAAACTTGCCTGAAAAAGTCAACCAATAATTGTTGAGGAATATTTTGGAAGATCAAACCATAACCATGGGATAAAAATGCTTTTTTAAAAACAATGAAATAAGTCCATATAATCACAATTACCGAAAAGAATAATATTTCAATTTCACCTTTCTTAACTGCAATCTGCTCAGTTTTGGTAATAATAAAGTAAATAATAAAACCCATCACAAAGAGGAATAATGAGGGATGAAGAATAATGAAAATTATAAAGAAAAGGAGATAACAATACCTATACTTTCTTTCATCTATCCTTAACATAAAATAGCATAACAGAAATGTTAAAGGTATTGAGAAGGTATATACTGAAAGGCTATTCACGGTTTCTACAAAATAAATGGGAATAAATCCTGAGATGAAGCCAGTAAATAACGCTACCTGTTCATTTTTAGTCATATGCTTAACTATGGAAAAAACAATAAACATTAAGAGGACTGCAGCAAGATTAGGAATAATTTTACCTACGACAAGAGAATCTGTTAAACCTACAAAGAATGCAATCACATACTGAAATAACGGCATAAAAATATACGTTCTTCCTCCATAACTTAATTCATCATTATAGAGTGGAATTCCTGTTTCTCGTATATGTTCAACCTGGCGGAGATGAAAATAAGCAGTATCATCTGAAAAATAAGGAGTTTGAAAAGAGATATATAATCTAATACTTAAAGTAATTACAGCTAATGCTATTAAAATGACTACTGGCTTAGGCTTAAGCATAGGACTAAAAAGGGCATTATTGTTTATAAGTGTTATTGTACCATTCGCAGGCTCTGCCCCGAATCTCGGCTAACGCCTCGGTTTTGGTGCCGTGATTATCCCACTGGCCTATAAGAAGGAAAAAATTCCCATTGGAATTCCCTTTTTTCCCACTTATTAATTAGAAGGATAATCACCAGCATGGCACCAAAAACTTTATTCGGGACAGAGCCCATTGGCAACAAATTATTTAAACCATGCATCGTTCACCAATAGTATGGATGATCAAATAATTTCTAGTGGTTCAACAGTTATGGACCAGCTTCTTAATGGAGGGTATGAAGTTGATGTTATTACTACGATCTATGGCCCTGCCGGTTGCGGCAAAACAACCTTGTGCATGTTGGCAGCAATCGATGCTGCGAAAAAAGGCAAAAAGATTATTTTTGTTGATACTGAAAGCGGATTTTCTATTGCCCGGTTTAAACAACTTTGCGATAATCTAGACTTATTTCAGCATATTTTTGTCTTGAAACCTACTAATTTCCAAGAACAAATGCAAGATATTCTTAAACTAAAGAGCCTTATTAATGATAAAATTGGATTAATTATTGTTGACACTATTGCAATGTTGTATAGGTTAGAACTCGGCAAACATAGTGAAGTTAAGCAGGTTAATAACCAACTCAGCATTCAATTAGGGTATTTAACTGAAATTGCCCGAAAGCATATGATTCCTGTCCTTATAACCAACCAAGTTTATTCAGACTTTGACGAGCGAGATAGTGTCAGGATGGTTGGCGGAGATTTGCTTCAATATGGAAGCAAATGCCTTATTGAATTACAAAAATTTAGAACAAAACGACTAGCTCTTGTCAAAAAGCATAGAAGTATCCCTGAAGGGAAGAAAACCATTTTCACGATAAAACAAGAAGGGCTTGAACTAGTTGAAGATTCTGTTAAATACGAAAAAGAAATAACAACTAAATAAGAAAAATAGTTAAAAAATATTTACTCTTCTTCAAAGTCTTCTAATTTATATTTCATTTCTGCCTCTGTGTTGATCAGTTGTTTTTTCAGAAGAAACTCACGCGCCAAAACATAAAATATTAATCCAAGACTTTTTTTACCTTTGTTGTTACAGGGCAAAACAAGATCAATGTTATTGGATTGATTGTTGGTATCACATAACGCAACAATAGGGATACCCATATTCATAGCATCGTTAATTGCGTTTCTATCTGCCCAAGTATCAACAACCATCATTAATTTGGTTTCCATAAATGTTTCTAAAATTGGATTAGTCAAGATTCCAGGAGGATATCTTCCTGCAAAAACACGAACACCCGTAGCATTATGAAATGCTTTTACTGATTTCCAACCATTTTCCCTTCGGCAAACAATCACTATATCTTCTGGCTTGTACTGACTGAGAAAATTGCCTGCAACTCTTAATCGTTCATCAATTTTTTGCAGATTAAGAACACTTAAACCATCAGGCCTTGTTTTGTAAATAAATTTCTCCATATATTTTGTTTTGAATTTAGTTCCTATGTGAATCCCTGATTTTAAATAGATTTTTGTAGGAACTAAACTGTTTTCTGTCGCTGCAATATCTTCCTCTTCAATTGATGGCGGCTGCTCCATAGCCTGCTCCCTTCTTTCTTCTCTTCGTTCACTCATATTTATTTCACCTAATATGCAATAAGAATTCATCTCATTGCCTTTTATATTCTCACCCTAAAAAGCTTGCATAAGGTCGGTTAGTTAACGCTGTTCCTTATACAGGGTAATGGAAGAGGGAATAGAGAGTTTATTTATAAAGATTGTTGTTACGCTAAGAACTCTTCTCTCGTTATATGATTGTTAAAAATTGAAATACAATAATTTAAAAACTTATGACTCAAAGAAAGACCATGCCGAGCGTTAAAGATTTGAAAACATTGTTAGAATCCATGAACCCTCAACTGATTAAAGGCAAATATGTGTTTTGCACTGTTTCTCAGCAACAATACCATAGACTTAAAACCAAACCCTTAATGCTGTTTAAAGAGACAGAAGGCATTACGTTGATTTTACAGAAGAGTGTTGCTGAGAAACTTAAGTTTGCGTATACGAGCATTTGGGCAATGATTACGTTAACGGTTCATTCTGATTTAAACGCTGTTGGATTTCTAGCAGCAATAACTGCAAAGCTTGCACAACAGGGTATTAGTGTCAATGCTGTTTCTGCCTATTATCATGATCATCTGTTTGTGCCTTTTGAAAAAGCTGAAAAGAGCATGGCATTATTGAAGAAATTCTAAAAAAACGTGCTATTGAACTTTTAATAAATCCCATAGATCATATCCTATACAAGCAAGGTATAGTAATACCAAGGTTATATCTATTAAGATGAAATGACCCATTAAGATATTGATTAAAAGACTGGTAAAAATCAGACTGACGCCAATAACAAACATTAGAAGCGCGCTTGTAATATGAGCTAAATATCGTTCAAAAATCTTGTTTTGATTCATCTTTTCATAGGTAAAAGCAAAATTGCCAAAACATCCAATTACTGCAATAAGAGACATTGCAACAATAATATCACCTGCAGATGATTTATCAACAATTAAAGTACTGTTCATAACATACTTGTTTATTAAAGGAAATAGAAATATTAAACTAATTAGGATTAGAATATTTTTGAAAATATTTTCTTTAATAATTCGCTGCATTATCTATACGGCGTGATCAGTCTATTTAAATTTTTCTTTCAATGCTTTCTTTACTTCATCAGGCACATACTTGCTAACATCTCCTTCTTTTGACGCTAATTCTTTGACAACACTGGAACTTAAATAAAAATATTCCTTACTCGTCATCAAAAAGATTGTTTCAAGCTCTTTGTTTATCGAATTATTAATCACATTCATCTGGAATTCAAAATCAAAATCTGAGACTGCGCGCAAACCACGGATAATAGCATTACAATTCTTTTGTTTAGCAAACCCAACTAATAAGCCTGAAAAACTTTCTACCTCAACATTTAAATTAAAGGTACACCCTTTGATGAGTCTTATTCTCTCTTCAGTACTGAACAGTGTTTTTTTAGTATTATTTTCAAGAACTGCGATAACTACTTTATCAAACAGCTTTAAAGCCCTTTGAATAATATCAAGATGACCGTTGGTAATAGGATCAAAGCTTCCTGGATAAATCACTGTTTTCATAAAATATCACGGATTACTTGCTGCACTTTTTGCTCTAGTTCTTCTAAACTACCATTGTTTTCAATGATACTATCTGCATGTGATGGTATTTTTTGATTGTTAATAGCTGTTAATACTTCTCGTTGAGTATAACGTGGAGCAAGCCGGCGGTATAACAATTCTAGACTTGCTTTCACTATGATGACTTTATCAACATACGGTACTAACCCTAGTTCTTCCAACAACGCAACGTCGATAATGATGTTATTATGTTTTTTCTTCATCTCTTTGAGGACATTGAGAATTGACTGGCGCAGTTTCTGATGCACCATATTGTTGAGACGATGCAGTTGTTGAGGATTATTAAAAACCAGGCTTGACAATTTTTTCCGATCTATCTGCATTCTTCTATCAAGAATGCTCTCACCAAATGTTGCAGTGATTTTCGTGCGAATTTCTTGGTCTTTCAACAATTCATGGCTAATAGCATCAACATCAAGCTTGGTAAAACCTGCTTGTTCAAACCATTGAACTATGGTGGTTTTTCCTGTTCCTATATACCCTGTAATGCCAATAATCATAGTTATAGGTAGCACCTAAGATTTATAAATCTTAGGCACGGTAAAAACAATATTTATAAATATCTTTATACCCTTGTGTTGATAGATTCCTATGAAAAAAAAGAGCTTAGTGATTCTTGTCGGTTTATTATCGTTAGTACTCCTATTTCTTGTAAGCTGCAACTCTCAAAAAAAGATGAAATCTATTGAAGAGGTTAATGCCGAACTCAATCTTACTGAATACCAACAGTATGATACTTCAGTGATTATTGATAATCACCGAATAGAAAAAGAAGAAGTTTCTGCAGTTTCAGCTCAAGAATATTACCTCCTCCAATTTATTGGGCCTGTACAAGAATCATGGAAACAATATCTGAAAGAATATGGCGTTATGTTTTATTATTATATTCCCCACTATACCTTTAAAGTTCAGATGAATCCTGAAAAACTTGAGGATATAAGAAAAATAAACTTTGTTAAAAGCATTACGCTGTATAAACCTGCCTATAAAGTGCCTGCTGATGTTCAGCTGAAACTAGATACTGTTCAAGAAGATCAAACATTTTTAGTCAATGTTTTTCTCCATAAAAAAGAAGATGCTGAAAAGATTATTCAGGCATTAGGCAATTCTGTTGTTACCAGCCAAGAAAATAATCTCCAGATACATGCAACAAAAAAACAGTTGATTTCATTGACGCAGCAACCAGAGATTGCTTATGTTGAACAACTACCTGAACTTAGTGTTTATAACGATCGCGGCAGAGAAGTTCTCCAAGTTCCCGGTGTTGAAAATGATTTGGGCTTAGATGGAGAAGGGCAAATTATTGGGATTCTTGATACCGGATTAGACACTGGTGATCTTCAAACAATTCATCCTGATATTAGAGGAAGAGTTATTAGTTTATCCCTGATCAACGGGTGTTCTGGTTGCAGTTCACCAGATGATGAGAATGGCCATGGAACGCATGTTACAGGATCTGCATTAGGCGATGGAAATAAATCCAATTTGTTATACAAGGGAACTGCACCTCAAGCAGAACTTTTTTTTACTGCTATGGGCACTGATGATGGACAAGGACTTAGCCTTAGCACTCCGGGACAATTACAAAAAACATTAAACGATGCTTACGATAAGAATACACGAATTCATAGTAATAGCTGGGGGCATAAATTCCCTGATGGCAGTTATAATTCACTTTCTCAAAAAGTAGATGATTTCATGTGGAATAATAAGGATATTCTTATTTATTTTGCTGCAGGAAATAGCGGGGGAAATGGAGATAATACGGTTGGTTATCCTGCAACAGCAAAAAACACTTTAACTATTGGATCTGTTTTGAGCAAAACATTAAGTGGAACCAATGACGATCCAGATGTCATTGCCAGCTCAAGCAGTAGAGGACCAACTGATGATGGAAGAGTTAAACCTGATCTTGTTGGACCTGGGCAGTTTATTTATTCTTTGAAAAGCAGTATTGCGCAACCCTGTGTGAGTTCTGGCGCTACTAATGATTATAGTTATTGTTCTGGCACAAGCATGGCTACGCCCTTAGCTGCTGGCGTTGGAGCATTAGTAAGGCAAGATTTACTGCTGAATCAAAAATTTTCCAATCCAAGTGCTGCATTAATTAAAGCATTATTAATCAACGGCGCAGTTCAATTGCCTGGCCATAGCTTACCAAGCAATGCAAGCGGTTGGGGAAGAATTAATTTAACTAATACACTTTTACCCACAGGAAATATTTATATTAAATATGTTGACGAACAGTTAGGTATACAAACAACTCAAGAAAAAAACTATCCCTATAATGTTGCAACTGACAAACCTTTGAAAATTACTCTTGTTTGGACTGATGCAACACCAGCAAATGTTAATAACAACCCTTTGTTAGTTAATGATCTTAATTTAGAAGTTATTTCCCCCTCTGGAACTATTTACTATGGCAATGATTTTATATCTCCATTTAATGATGTTGTCGATGTATTAAATAATGTTGAACAAATAGTAATCAATATACCTGAACAAGGAAGTTATACTGTTAAGATCAAAGGATTTAATATCCCCCAAGGACCGCAGCCATTTGCTTTAGTTGTTCGTGGAGCGTTGTACTTATTACCAACAATAAATGGATTTGATGGAACCACCACAATCTTTGAAACAGTTTCTGATTTAAAACAAGTTCAAAACTTAACGCTTGAAAAAAGTAAATTTGGGAAGATTGTTTGGGATAAATCTGTTTATGTTCTTGACCAAGATCTTTCAAACAATATAATCATTCAAAATAATTTTGTTTATGTAAACAGCAATAGTTTGCATAGTTCTTTTAATAAAAGCGCAACTGTCAGCTTAGAAAATATTTCATTTGCTATTCCCCATATCTTGAAAGACGGCACTATATGCAATGACTGTGTTGTTGAAAGTTATGTTGATAACAAAGTTACCTTTAACGTCAAGAGTTTTAGTAATTATAGTGTTATTGAAGGCGCGACCAGCGTATTAGATATATGGGATAGTGGTGATGACAAGCCTTTTGGAAACAACACTATCTACCAATTTCAACAAGCAACTATTCTTGCTAATTTTACTAATAGAACTGATGGAACACCATTACTTGATGCAAATTGTTCATTGAATTTCATAGGTACAAATGTACCTATGAAATTCAATGCAACTAAAAATCTCTATGAATTTACTGATACTTTACCTGAAAGTGGAATATTTACTTACAATGTAAGTTGCAGTCATCCTTTGTTTGATATGTTGAATGCAACAGGAAATATCACTGTTTTAGATTCAATAATCTTTACTCCTCATGCTCCTGAAAACCTCCGTATTAAAAAAACAGACAATACTACGATTACTCTTTCATGGAATCCTGTTGCTGATGCAGTAAGTTATAATATTTACTATAATGATAATGCAACAGTCTTACTTCAACTTGCTCTTGCTACTGCTCAACCACAAGTTAGTGGGTTGACAGATAGTTATTATCTAGATTCAGAACTTGTTGGGCAGCGTTATTATGCTATTGCTGCAATTAATGGGACTAATAAAAATTTATCTAGTGCAGTTATAGCAAGATTTGATCTTGCTATAACTGCACCACAAACAATTATTTCTCTACCATTAATCCTCGATGATCTCAACATATCTAAAGCATTTGATAATGGGAATGAAAACGATATGATTTATTCTTATGATACTGCATTAAATAAAACTGTTGCAGTTCAGCGTATCAATCAAAACTGGTATGGAGATTTTTCTTTAGTGAGTTATGATAAAGCGTATGTATTTAAACCTACTGCTGATTATAATATTACTTTAATCGGCACTGTTCCAACAAATAATTATACTCTTTCTTTAGTTCAGAGTTCTGGAATTCCAGGAACTGGAAGGGAAGTCAATTTAGCTGGTTGGTTTAGCAGCCAGAAAAAATGTGGATTTTCAACATTATTATCCCAAGCCAAAAGTGGAGATAGTATTTTTGCTTATAATAGTGCCTCTAAAACGTATGATACTGCAGTAAAACAAAGCGATGGATCATGGCAAGGCACTCTTGACTGCTTTGAACCTGGGAGAGGGTATGAATTTAGAAAAGTAACACAAGATTATCTATGGGAATATCAGCGTTAGGGAACAATATTCTTTCTTTCTTCATATGCTTTCCATCCTGCGTCCCTATATTGTTTCGCAGTCTCCTTCATATCCTGCGATTCGTAAATGCCCCTACCAACAATAATAATATCAGACCCAGCATGTATTGCTTCTTCAGGTGTTCCATAACTCTGCTGCATAGTATCTGCTTTACTCCCAAACCTAATTCCTGGTGTTATTAAAAGATAATGCGGCGGAACTTTATGGGCAAAAGAACGCAGCTTTAAAGGATCACCGCCTGTTGCAATAAATCCTATAACAAAATCAGGAAATAACTCTGCTATTTCCAATGTTTTTTGAGAATATTCACGAGTAACAAGATTATTCTTACTCGACATCTGTGCAATTAATAAACAACCTCGCGGCTCATAGTGCTCTTTAGCTGCAGTACATAATCCTTGCACAACACCTTCCCCAGGAACACTATGTGCATTGACTATATCTGCCCAAGTAATGATATGATACACACCATGTTTATACTGCAGCTGCGCAGTATTTCCAATTTCAGCAAATTTCCGATCTTCAAAAATTAAAAATTCATACTCATCTGCAATAGTTTGCAAATCATTAATCATTTGCTGGTTAAAATCATCTATAATATCAATATGAGTTTTCAATCCTACAATAAATGGGCCTAATTCACGGGCAATTGTTATTACCTTATCTGCTTTAGTTACATCCGCAGACAGGATTAAATTTGTTTTCTTTTTTTCCATAATTCTGTACAACGCTCTACCAACACTGTTTTTAGCAAGCTCACTTCGCTCTTGATATGACATTTTCATTCGTTCGTACAGGTATGAGGTAGTACATTGATGTTTGTCTTCAACTATTTGCTGTTCTTGTTGTGTTAAGGTTGGTTTTAAATATTCGAGAATTTCGTTAATTGTTGAGATGTATATAACTTCAATTCCATGATTATTAAGCTCTTTAATTACAGCGTCTTCCCGCACTGTGCAAACGACTGCATATCTCACAATACCACCTAACTCCCTAATTGGTTTAGCAGCATTCATCACCAAGCTGCCTGTTGAGATTAAATCATCAATAATAACATATTCTTGATTAGGATGAATTATGCCGTAGGTTTTTTCCCTCGTACCATGAAGAGCTTGCTCTTCTTTAATAATCACGAGATCTTTATCCAACATCGTTGCCATGGTACTTCCAAGAATCGGACTCATAATAGAGTCAACAACTACAAATGTAAAATGATCAACTTTTTCCTTTAACATCAAAAAAAAATTATTAATAACTATTTTTAAGCCTGTATGATTTGTCAAAAACCTTTTATGATCGATATAGATATGACTTTTAATTCCTGAACGCAAGGTGAAAGGCTCCTCTTTAATCAAAAAAGCTCCTGACTGATAAATGCCATCGATGTATTGTTGTTTTAATCGGTCAAACATGAATATCACCAGGTTAGTTCTTTAACACCATACTGTTTGAATTCTTTTTGCAGGTTATTTACTATTTGGGGATCTTTAATTCCATCTTTTACTAAAACACGAAGTATAGCTGTTGCATCTGATAAATACAGACAACGAATACCTTCCTGACTTAATTTTTCCTCAACACTTAAATTCTCTTCAGTTTTCTGCATCCTATTAACTATAACAACTGCAGCAATGATGTCAACACCAGATTCTCTTAAAAGATGAGCAGATTTAATTAAAGAACCTCCTGTTGTTGTAACATCTTCAATAAGAATAACTCTATCCCCTTGTTTAACATTACCAATAAAATATTTATCAACAACTATACCATGCTCTTTAGCTTTTCCCCTTCCCATCACTAAACGCTGGTCAGGATTATGATTTTGCTTACCATATTTGTAATTTAATATATCTGTTAATTTTGTTGCACCTTCAGGAACACCAAAAAAATAATCATATTTTAATCCTTTCTCTTCTATAAAATCAAGAATATAATCACTAAGCCTATCAATATCACCTACAGTATTTAATAAATTACGACAATTTGCATACATATAGGTTTTTCTTCCTGAAACTAATGTAATCGGTTCAGAAAAAAGCTTGATAATTTCATGCTTTATTAAAAATTGATTAAATTTTTCCTGATCAAACATCTTCAAACTCCACCTCATTGCCTCCATAGTCTGTGTTTATTTCTCCTTGATTATAAACAAGGTTTCCATTGACGAAGGTCATTATTGGCCAGCCACAAAGTTTGAGATCGTGAAATGGCGACCATTTACATCGTGTATATTGTTCAGTATTTTTAACTGTTTTCTCCCTGTTGAGATCAATAATAACTAAGTCAGCATCATAACCTTCTTTAATTTTTCCCTTATTCTTGATACCAAATATCTTTGCTGGATTTTCTGAAGTAAGCTTACTTACCTGGCTTAAGGTTAACCTCCCTTTATTCACTTCATGCAATAACAATGGCAAACGAAGTTCAACCCCTGGCAACCCGAAAGGAGCATTATCTGACTGCTTTTCGTAGATGGTATGCGGAGCGTGATCTGTTGCTATAACATCAACTATGCCTTCATCAATTGCCTGCCATAATGCATCTTGATCCTCTTTGCTTGAAAGAGGAGGCTTTACTTTTCCTAAACCTTGATTATCTTTATTATCTTTAAGATAAGCTTCAGTTAAAAATAGATGAGGGATACAAACCTCAAGGTAATATTTTTTTCCTTTTTGTTTTTCTTTTTTTATTAAGGCTATTTCTTCTTTCAAGGATGCATGACAAAGATATAAAGGAGTATCAAATTCTTCATGGAGCTTAAGTGTATGCTGATAGGTTAACCATTCAGCATGCAAACAACAGCGTTTTCCTACAGAGAATATATTTTTTATCATCTGATCATTGTTGATGATAAGATTGCCTGTTGTTTGATTTAAATATAATTTAACACCTGCAATATTTTTAGCATTAATCAGATCAGGTATGTTTGCGGCATCAGAACCGAGATAAAATCCATAATTAACTAAACTTTTTTCTTTTGCAATGCTCCGTTTCTGCTCTAAGCTATTTAAAGTAAAAGTAGGAGGGTTGGTATTAGGCATATCAAGAACTGTTGTTACCCCACCGGCAGCAGCAGCTTTACTGCCACTTGAGAAATCTTCTTTATGCGGATACCCAGGATCGCGAAAATGAACATGCGGATCAATAAGCCCTGGCAAAAGAATATTGAAATTTCCCTCAATCGTATTATTACAAGAAACATAGGAGCCTATTTTTTTAATTATACCATCAATAACAAATACATTTGTTATTTGAAGATTGCCGTCTTCAGCTACTATGTTGATGTTTTTGATTGATAACTCCATGAATATGATTTAGGCACCGTAACCATCATTTTGCAAAGGTCTCTTATTCACCAAAGATGTGGATTTGATTATTTTCTATAATATGCTCGCAATAGACGCATTTGATGAGTAACGGTTTCTTTTCAAGGACATCAAACTGTGTTGTTACTGACTCCATATTGGTTATGCATTTTGGGTTACTGCATTTGATAATCTTTCTAATTGTTTCTGGAAGGTCCAATTTTCTTTTTGATTGGATAGCATAGTCTTGGATAATAACAAGTGTAGCTGCCGGAGAAATAATTGAAATCATTTCCACTTCTTCTCTTGTCAGAAATTTATCACTTACTTTGATGATACCTTTAGTTCCCAATTTTGTACTCTCAAGATTGGTTGCGCACGATATTCCATTATTTGTTTTATCTAAATTGAGCAATTGAACTATTTTAAACACCATGCTCGTATTTAAATGATCAAGAACCGTACCATCTTTAATTGATGCTATTTTAATTTCTTTTACCATTAAACCGCACCCATCACTAACGCCAATATCGCTTTTCGCACAGGAATACCGTTATGCGCCTGCTGAAAATAATACGCATATTTTGTTGCATCAACATCTGGTGTAATTTCATTAATCCTCGGAAGAGGATGAAGTATTTTTAGATTGTCTTTAACCATGCCACTCTTTAACATGTTTGCGGTTAATATGTAAACATTTTTTATTTTTTCATATTCTTTTAAATCGGGAAAACGCTCCTTTTGTATTCGAGTCATGTATAAAATATCAACTTTGCCAAGAATATCTTCAATTTGGGTGGATTCAAAATATTCAATATTATTTTTTTTCACATGCTCAATTACTTTTGTGGGCATTTTTAGTTCATCTGGAGCGACAAAATATAATTTTACTTTGAAATGCGCTAAAGCTACTGCTAAAGAATGGACGGTTCTTCCATATTTTAAATCACCAACCATTGCAATTGATAAACCATCAATCGTGTTCTGTGCCTTACGAATAGTATAAAGGTCAACTAACGTCTGTGTAGGATGCTGATTAGCGCCATCTCCGGCGTTGATTACCGGCACTTTTGAAATTTGAGATGCTAACCGAGCAGCACCTTCTATGTGATGCCTGATCACAATAGCATCAGCATATCCATGAATCATACTAATAGTATCTGCTAGTGTCTCTCCTTTTTGCACTGAAGTAATAGCTGCTGAACCAAAACCAATAACACTGCCACCTAAACGATGCATAGCAGTTTCAAAACTTAATCTTGTTCTTGTGCTTGGCTCGAAAAATAGTGTGGCAAGAATTTTGCCTTTTAAAAGAAAAGACTGTTGTAATGCATCAAACTCAGAAGCAATAGAAAGGATATGGAGAATTTCTTGTTTTGTTAGATCATGAATTGAGATAATATGTTTCCCTTTAAACTCCACAGCTCACACCAATCTAGGAGAGAAAGGGTTGTTTATAAATCTTTATAAACTATCATGGTTAAATTGCTACTAAAGAGAGATAACTTTTTAAATAAATAGGAGATTCTTGATTTATATGTCTATACTACCTGATTTAGCTGTAAAAAAGTATGTACAAGAAGAACAAATTGACCATTTAACTGCTTTATTAAGAGGATACCGCACTGATCCTTCTACGTATAGATATTGGTTATTACGCGAGCTTGCTACACCACATTCAATAGGTAGCAGACGTGATGCACGAAGCGCTACACTAAAAAGTATTGTTAATCAAGAATTAGAACAAGCAACAGGATGGTTTGATTGGACTATAGCGCGAAAACGACAGTCTTTTCTTAGAAGATATATTCTTGCTCATGAAAATCCAGATGATATTGAAGCATTGATTAAAGAAATGGTCCCTCATGATGATTGTACTCAAGAGGATGTTCAGCTAGTTCATGCTGTTGTACACAAACTTGCCAAAGAACCTGCGAAATATACACTAACTGTTATTAATTTGTTAGAATATATTCATGATTATCAAGACGCTGATTCTTTCGGTGTAAAAGCATTACAAGACTTAAGCACACGCTTTGCTCTTGCTGACTCTGAAACTAGAAAGAGATTAACCCGTACACTGATTCCTCTTGCTCAACGTTATCATCAGCAGGATTTAGAACTAGGAATTCATTTGCAAAATGGTAATTACGAAATTGCGGTTGACCGCGGCCAAGAACTGTTAGAAGGAGATACTCTTACTTCATTTTACCGTGCGGCTTATGATAGAATAGCAAGCGATAAAAAGAGCGACCAGAGATACCAGCTTATGACTGAACTTTGTTTGCTTCTTGATGACCATGATTTACTTTTGAGGACAAGAAAACATCATTTAGAATGGCTCTTGCGACAACCAAATATTGAAATCCCCTTAGAATTAGCTGAAGCAGTTGCAGATGATGATCAATTAATCAAAGTGTATCGACAGAATATTGAGTATCATGCTGAATATGGATTAAATGTTGCAAGAGAGATTAAACGACCTAATCCTTTAAAAGCTGCTGAAACTGCTGTACGTGCTTATTCAAATTTCCCTAATGTTGAATTTGCCAATGCTGCTATGACTAATTATGATAAAGCTAGAATGTACCATGAAGCATTAGCATGGAGCAGGAAAGCTGGTGATGAAAATTTTGCCTTAGCTTTGTTAGAAAAATTAACAAGCCATGAAACACCTAAGGTGCTTCAATAGTATTCGGCTCCGGTGAAAATCTCGGCATAGCCTCGGTTTTGGCATCAGTTCGGCTTTTGATGAGTAGATTTCATTGGATTTTTCTCTCTGGCACTCCGAAAAATCCCCACACCTAAACTTAAGGAGCCTCACCAAAAGATGCCAAAAACTATACGAATCAAAGAAAGATTGAATAATATTTGACTTTCTTTGATGGTATATTGCTACGCAATACATTTTCACCGGAGCCCTAGTACTCATGATATTCTTTGATTACCAGATCTTCTGTTTTGAGATCATACATTGCATCAATAAAAAGTTTTGCCAAATGATAATTTGTCATCAAAGGTATTGAACATTCTACTGCTTTCTGCCTGATAAGAACAGCATCTTTTTTCTTTTCAGGAATACCTTCGTCAAACATACAAATAACAAAATCAATTTTTTTGTTTGCAATATACTCGATAACATTAGGATCTTTTTCTTCATGTATTTTGTAAAGAGTTGTTATGTTAATTCCATTTTCGTTGTAATATTCTGCAGTTGTCGGTGTTCCAAATAAGTGAAATCCCATTGTTTGTAATTTTTCAATTTGGGGAAGAAGTTTTAATCGTACCTGTCTGCCGCTTAAACTGATAAGGATATTTTGCTGCGGAAGTTCAATACCTGCAGAGATTAAAGATTTTAATAAAGCTTCTTCAACACTATCACCAAAACAAGCTACTTCTCCTGTTGATGCCATTTCCACTCCAAGAACTGGATCTGTTCCTTTTAATCGCGAAAATGAAAACTGTGATGCTTTTACACCCACGTACCCTAAGTCAAATATAGACTTGTCCACTTTTTCAACGTTATAGTTAAGAATTGCTTTTGTCGCCAGTTCTATAAAATTAATTTTAAATGTTTTTGAACAAAAAGGAAAACTCCGTGATGCTCTTAGATTGCATTCTATTACTTTTACATGATTATCTTTTGCAATAAACTGAATATTGAATGGACCAGTAATATTCAATGCCCTTGCAATTGCTTGCGCTCTTGTTTTTATTTTTCTCACTGTTTCTAGATACAGTTTTTGACCTGGTAAGATCATCGTTGCATCGCCTGAATGAATACCAGCATTTTCTATATGTTCAGTAATAGCATATAGTAATATCTCTCCTTCTTTTGCAACAGCATCAATTTCTATTTCTTTAGCATCTTGGATGAATTTACTGATCACTACGGGATGTTCTGGATTAATCGTTGCAGCCTGCTGAAGATATTTTTCTAAATATTCATCAGAATAAACCACATTCATAGCTGCTCCGCTTAATACATAACTTGGCCTTACTAATACTGGATACTCAACATTATGTGAAAATATTTTTGCTTCTTCAATATTTGTAAGCTCTTTCCATTCTGGCTGATCAATCTTAAGCTGATCCAATAATTGAGAAAATTTATGCCTGTTTTCAGCTTGGTCAATATGCAAAGGACTTGTACCAAGAATAATCACCCCATTCTTCATAAGAGGCAATGCTAGATTATTAGGAATTTGCCCACCCATTGCAAGTATCACACCATTCGGATCCTCAAATTCATAGATGTCAAGAACCCTTTCAAGCGTTAACTCCTCAAAATAAAGTCTATCACATACATCATAATCTGTTGAAACTGTTTCAGGATTGCAATTAATCATAATAGCTGTATTTTTTACGTTTCGTATAGTATTAATCGTATTAACACAACACCAATCAAATTCAACACTCGATCCAATTCTATAAGGACCTGAACCAAGCACTATAATTGCATTTTTACTTCTCCGTATATCGTGTTCTGAACCATTATAAGTAAGGTACAAATAATTTGTCTGCGCTGGATATTCACCTGCCATAGTATCAATTTGTTTTATACACGGCACAATCTTATACTCCTTCCTTAAAAGACGAATCTCTAATTCAGTTTTATTGAGCAATATTCCAATTGCTTTATCTGAAAAACCTTGTTGTTTTGCAAGCTTCAGCAATTCACCGTTTATTGACTCTATATTTAATGACTGAACTTTTAAAAGAGTTACTGTATCAACTATATTTTTTATTTTGTACAAGAAAAATCTGTCTATTTTCGTAAGAGCATGAATAAAATCTATATCATAACCTTCTGCCAATGCTTGAGCAATAGCAAAAATTCGCTTATCCGTAGGATGGCTTAGCTCTGATTCCAGATCTTCAAAAGAAATACCATTCATCGCACCAATGACACCTTCCACACCAATATACAACATTCTCAAACCCTTTTGCAATGCTTCTTCAAAATTTCTTCCAATTGCCATCACTTCTCCCACTGATTTCATCTCAGAACCTATCTGCTGATTAACATGCTTAAATTTCTGCAGATCCCAGCGCGGTATTTTTACCACAAGGTAATCCAATGACGGCTCGAAAAATGCAGATGTTACTTTAGTTACTGAATTTTTAATTTCGTGCAGCCCATACCCTAATGCTAATTTCGCTGCTACATAAGCAAGTGGATAGCCAGTTGCTTTGCTTGCCAATGCAGAACTTCGCGAGAGCCGCGCATTGACTTCAATAACACGAAACTCTCTTGAATTTTGATTCAGAGCATACTGAATATTGCATTCACCCACAATACCTAAATGTTTAATTACTTTAATCGCTGTTTCCCTTAAAACAAAATATTCTTTATTATCGAGTGTTTGCGATGGAGCAACAACAATACTTTCTCCCGTGTGTATACCCATCGGGTCAACATTTTCCATATTGCAAACCGCAATGCAATTGCCGTATTTGTCCCTAACCACTTCATATTCGATCTCTTTCCAGCCGCCAAGAAATTCCTCAATTAAAATCTGCGGCACTGTTGTTAATGCTGTTTTTGCTAAAGCTGTTACTTCTTCTTTTGTATAACAAACTCCGCTCCCTAACCCACCCAAAGAGAACGCAGATCTTAACATTACGGGAAAACCTATCTGGCCAGCAACAACAGCAGCAGATTCAGCTGATGTTACTGAAACACTCTTAGCTATAGGCACATGAATTTCTTGCAATTTTTCTGCAAATAGCTTTCGATCTTCTGTTGCAATTATTGAAGCTACTGGCGTGCCAAGAACCGTAACATTATATTTTGCCAAAATACCTTTTTGCTGTAGTTCAACACCACAATTTAATGCTGTTTGACCACCAAACGACAAAAGAATACCGTCAGGCTGCTCTTTTTTTATTACTTGTTCAACAAAATAAGGTGTAATAGGAAGAAAATAAAGCTTGTCTGCCATGCCTTCTGAGGTTTGAATAGTTGCTATGTTAGGATTGATTAAAACTGATTCTATTCCTTCTTCTTTCAATGCTTTTAGACATTGCGACCCAGAATAATCAAATTCACCAGATTGGCTTATCTTAAGAGCACCAGAGCCGAGAACTAGTATCTTTTTGAGATGATTCATATTTTTGTATCCTCATAATATGTTTTTATTTTGGCTAAATCATTTAAATTTACCCACTCAAATGCTTGAACTTCATCTATTTGAGGAATAATGTTACCATTATAAACTGTTTTGTAGAGATATGATATCATATTTTGTTCATTATTATACGCAAATTTATACTTCAACAAAAAGGTAAGCTTAACATTTTCTGCACCAATTTCTTCTTCTGTTTCTCGGTAAGCTGCACGTTCAGGAAATTCTCCTGCCAAAACCCAACCACCAACAGTAATATCCCATTTATTTGGCTGTGTGTTTTTTTCTTTTCTTACTTGTGATTTAGGAATAGTTTTGATAATATGCTCCTGTTCATCAATAACATCTATTAATTCATTTTCTCCCATGTTTGTACACCTTGACTACGTTAATAAAATCCTGAAACAAAAACTCAGTGTCGGTTGGACCTGCACTTGCTTCGGGATGAGCTTGAAAACCAAAAAAAGGAAGTGTTTTATGTTTTATGCCTTCTACAGTTCCATCATTTAAATTACGCCACCATACTTCCCAATCAGAAGGCAATGTAGTTTCATCAACTGCATATCCATGATTTTGTGTCGTGATAAAAGCTCTTGCTGACCCTTCAATAATGCAGGGTTGATTTTGACCACGATGACCATATTTTAATTTATAGGTGTCTGCTCCTGCTGCTAATGCCAATAATTGATTGCCAAGACAGATACCAAATGTCGGTATTTGCTTGTCGAGATTTTTTTTAAGATTGTTGATCGTTACAGCACACTGCTTTGGATCACCAGGACCATTTGAAATAAATAATCCATCATATTTTAAGGCATTAAAATCAAAATCCCAAGGCACAAGAACTACTTTCACACCATACTTGTTTAAACAGCGTATAATATTGTGTTTTATTCCACAGTCAACAACGACGAACATAATATTATGTTCGTCGTTGTTGACTGCTTCATTAAATGTTTTTATTTCTTTAATGCTAACTCCGGCAACGAGATTTACGTTACTTGGGTCAAAAAAAGGAATATTTTGATTGCCTACAATGATCTTACCTACCATGGTTCCTTTTTCCCGTAATTTCTTTGTTAAAGAACGAGTATCTAATCCATATAACCCAGGAACATTATGCTCTTTAAGCCATGCTCCAAGAGATTTTTTTCCATTCCAATGATTGTGCTGCTCTGGATAACCACACAACAGTAAACCCTTCACTTGAATAGCATCAGATTCAAAATGTTCTTGTAATTGCTGCAATTGATTTCCTTCTAATGCTGTTGGAACACCATAATTACCTATTA
This sequence comes from Candidatus Woesearchaeota archaeon, assembly GCA_016192995.1. Taxonomy (NCBI): domain Archaea; kingdom Nanobdellati; phylum Candidatus Woesearchaeota; species Candidatus Woesearchaeota archaeon. The sequence continues at coordinate 43,223 of JACPTB010000013.1, read as the reverse complement.
AAGGATAGGTACACGTTAAAATCTGGCCAGCATATGAAGGATCAGTGAGAGTTTCTGGATAACCGGTCATGCCTGTATTAAAAACAACTTCGCCTGAAACAGAACGTTCTGCACCAAATGAATAACCCTCATAACAAGAACCATCTTCTAAAATTAAAACTGCCTTTTTGTCCATTAATGTCTTCGCAATCTTACTGATATTTATATGCATTATTACAATAAAAACTATACTATCAAAAACCACGCTGTTTAAAAAATAGTTATTTTTTAAACAGCGTGGTTTTTATACTACTAAGTAGTACCAAAACATTTAATAGTCTCCTTATTACCATTACCATATTAAAGTAGGATGACACTATGCCATTATTTACTTCACCTAACAAAAAAGCCTCTCCAGATAAAAGCACACTTCCCTTAGACACACCACCTCCATTATTACCTGAGAATTTAGAACTTCCTAAAATGCCCGAAACATTTGAAGGAGAAGAGCTTGAGATTCCTGAAATACCAGAAATTCATAGCCAAACGCAAAAAATTCCCGACATTGGTGAAATTCCACCAGTTGATCTCGAAGCTCATGATGAAACACCCCCTTCATTTCCTTTGCCATCATCTTCAAACAAAGAAGCTTTAGAAGAACAATATACTTCCCAACAAAAAACTGCTGAGAAGAATATTTTTGATACTTCTCCTGACAACACACCATTATTTCCTGAAATTCCTGCTCAAGAAACTATTAATTTTGAGGAAAAATTAGAACAACCGATCTCATTTACTAGTCAAAAAGAATCTTTATTCACACCACAAACACCAGCAGTTGCTCCTCAAGAAGTTACATCTTTGTTTAGCACCTCGGTAAAAACAGCTCCAAAACAACCTATCCATGAAGAACAGCAAAAAACTGTATCTTTCGATCATTTTTTCATTTCAGTGAGTCAATATAGGGACACCGTCGTTGCAAATAATGAATTAAAACATGTTCTTGACACTACCCATGATACCTTGTTCAGACTGATGCAATTACATAATGATAAAGATTTATTATTAACTATATGGCAGCAAAGCCTTGAATCTGGCCATCACAAAATTACTGCGATGGATGATATATTATTCAAAGTAAGGTGAGACTATGCAAAGAGTTAATGAAAATTCAATGTTTGTGAAATTAGATGAATATAAAGATGTTATGAAACTATTAGATGATATGAAAAAAAATGTTGCTGAAGCACAAGTATGCCTTGAAAAAGCAAATAATATTAGAAAAGAAGAAGATGCTGAAATTGAAATATGGAATAATAGCATCCAAGATATTCAACGGAGAATCCATAGTATGGATAAAACACTCTTTGATGCAGGGCATAGACCATGAATGAAATAGAATATTTTGTAGAAGTTGATCAAAAGAAGGAATTAAGGAATGAACTCCTTACTCTTTCAAAAGCTTTTGTCGAATTACTTCAGAGATCAGAAAAAATCAGGCAATTACAAATAAAAAGAAAGCTTGAGATTGAAACAATTAAAGAAAGAATAAAAGAAATTGCAAAATTAACCGTAAAATTACGAACTGCATTGCCGAGCATCAAACTTGCAAATATTGAAGAAGAAAAGGAAGATATACGATATACACAACAACTTGAAGCATTGGAAGAATCAATTCATGATATTGAAAAGAAGCTTAAAAATATAGAACCAGTAAAGCTCAAAGAGATTAATGTAATAAAATAAATTTTATAAACTATTACTTTGTTCTTAGAAGTATGAGGGGATGCCGGAGTGGCCAAACGGGATAGTTTTTTGGCACCAAGGTGCTTAAAAGTCCAAACTCAAGTTATGAGTGATGAGGTTTCCACAAGAAATCAATGATATACTCGATGGGCCATCTATTGGCTTAGTGCCTACTAGGGTTCAAAAATACCAATAATTGGTGTTGAAAGTCCCTATCCCCTCATTTTTCTTTCATATATAGTTACGTAGATATAACCCTTCCCTATTACATAGGAAAGGGTTGTATCTACTTAACTATATAATTATTTATAAATAGTTTCTTGTTCACTTATCACATCATAAGGGGTGCCATATGAAATTAACTTTAGCAGAACCACGTTACCTAAAAGATAGTATCATGATTATCAGTGAACTTGTTAATGAAGCTCGGTTTAAGATTAATCAAAATGGTATTGAACTTGTAGCTATGGATCCAGCTAATGTTGCCATGGTTATGTTTCAACTCTTAGCAAGCAGTTTTGTAGAATATACCGTGCCGCAAGATATGGAATTAGCTATTAATTTAAGCAATTTAAAACAAATTCTTAAGCGAGCCAAGCCAAGCGACATGATAACTTTAGAAGTTGATGAGAAAAATAAGCTTGTTGTTACCTTAAGCGGTGGTTCAAAACGACGGTTTTCTTTGCCGCTCATTGAACTTGACGAGCGCGAACAAAAAGTACCTGAACTACATTTCCCCCTATCAGTAACTATACCTTCAACAGTACTCAATGATTCTGTTGAAGATGTTGATATTGTAGGAGAGAGTGTTGCATTTACTGTTGAAAATGGAAAATTCACCGTAAGCGCAGAAGGAGATTTAACTGATGCACATGTATTTTTACCTGAAAATGAAGAAATCAAAATTGTCAGCGAATCCCAGGAAAAAATCCGCGCAAAATATTCAATAGAATACCTTAAAAAGATGATCAGCGCCGGGAAGCTTGCCCCAAACGCTACAATCAAATTCAATAAAGATTATCCTCTTAAACTTGAATACAAAGTTCTTGATAGAGTTGCCATGAATTTTATTCTTGCACCGCGAGTTGAAAGCGATTAAAGTTTAATAATAAAAAGATACTTTTTATTATTAATACTGTTATGATTAATATATTGTATACATCGCGTTATCTGTTTTGTTTTCTTGATAATAGTGATAGCATTTGGCTTTGAAGGTATGCTTATTGATGACGCAGCTGATTTATAGATGATAGCGCCACCTGCAGCTTCGTTCCAAGCATCTGTTGCATCAAATACTAATTCTATTCCTTGTTCTTCTGCTTTATTGTCATGAAGAATCTCGTAATCTTTCCATGATAATTGAAATGCTAAACTCGAGCTTTGTTTAATAGCGCAGCCTGTAATTGCCCGTACTATTGACAGAAATTCTTTATGTTCAAAAATGTTAGTCATGATATTATTCGGAGCTGCTACTTTATAATGATGCTGCAATGGTTGATAATTTAAAGTATATTTTAATGAGGTTATCTGTTTCTTGAGCAATTTGTAGATATTTGGTTGGAAAAAATCTTCTAATTGTACTGCATGAATTGGTGCTTTTTTCTCGAATATTTTTTTAATAGATGTCATGGTTTCATTTTGTTTATATTCTGGATTAATTATTTCCATGAAACCACCCTGACAAAGCATACCGCTTTGTCTTGCCTATAACCTCTTCAACTTCATGAAATGACTCTGGACAAACTTTGAAGAAAACAAAGGTGTTAAACAAAGGCTTAATTTTAATAGCAATCGTTGTAGGTTGATGATAGTTGTTGTGTTTAAAAAAATTAAGCGTACCTCCCTCGCTCTTTTTTAAGGTTGAAAGATAATAGATAAAGGCAATTTTTCTTCCTTCAAGTTTATCATCATGACAGAGCAAGAAATCTGTGTCTTCATATAATGTTCCTGCAAGATCAATAGAGTTTTCTTTCAATTTGACTTGCGTTATTGATTCAAGATATTTGATGAAGTCTTTTGATTTAAGAAAATTTCTACATTCAATTAGATACTTGTTTTTTGTACTTGCGAGATCATTTGTTTGCTTGAATTTGAATAAATCTGATTGTTTTTCATAAAAAGTTTCTTGAATTAATGCTTCCTTGATTTTTTGCGCTTGTTGTTTTTCAAGAGAATTAGGTATTATAAGATAAGGGAATGGCTTGTTATTGGAAAATGTTTTTCTCAATGAGATGATATTTGTCGTTTCCATGTATCAACAAGTAAATTCCTATCAAAATAATAACCAACCTAACATATCCATAACAGTTAAAACAATACCGGTGATTATCATTCCGATGAAGATTCCCCAAGAAGATTTTACCCTGAGCATTTTATGTAAAACCAAACCTGTAGCTATAACCCCAAGAAGATGATTTACTCGAATGTAGAGAGTTACAGATCCATAAGTCCCTAAAGCGAAAGTAAGAAAATAACTAACAACTCCAATAATCACAGAAACCTGGACTATCTTTTTCCATTCCATTGTTGTTTTTAATGTGAAACATCTATATATACTTTTCTAAAAAAAATGTTGTTTTTATTATCATCTAGTTACATTTTTATTTTGAGATTATACAAAACTATTAAAAACACCCCTCATTATACATAGAAAATAGTACGTAATAAGTCTTCCTTTGGTTTTAGCGCCAGTTCAGCTTTTCAAGTTAGTTCGATTGGATTTTTCTCTCTGGAACTCCGAAAAATCCTCACTAATAACACTGAATAGCTTCACAAAAGCAGGCGCTAAAACCTCTGACTTATTACGTACAGGAAAGGTGTATTTGTGAAAACCGTTATTATAGGCAGCCAGTTTGGCGATGAAGGAAAGGGAAAACTTGTTGATTTTCTTGCTCAGCAATATGACTCTGTTGTTCGTTATCAAGGAGGAAATAACGCTGGACATACTGTTGTTATTGGGCAACAGAAATTTGCATTTCATTTAATTCCCTCAGGGATATTATTAGGAAAATCATGTGTTCTCGGCAATGGCGTTGTTATTGATCCTGAAGTGTTATTAAGTGAATTGGAAACTTTAAAAAAATCAGGGATTTTTGTTTCAAAATCAGAACAATTGTTGATTTCACCAAAAGCACATATTATCTTATTTTATCATAAAATATTAGATGTATTGTCAGAAGCAAGACTGCAAGATGGCAAAATTGGTACAACAGGAAGGGGGATTGGACCTTGTTATGCTGATAAAATAAGCAGGATTGGCGTGCGGATGGAGGATTATTTTCATCGAGAAAGTTTTTATGCTAAAATACTGCAAAATGTTAACAGTAAACTATTGCAGATGCTGTATTTCTGCGATGAAGATACTTTGAAACAATATCTCCAGCAAAACTATCCACAATTCTATAATAAAGACCGATTATTTGATATTGATAAAATCGGTGAATATTATTGGAGATTAGGGATTCAACTCCGCCATTTTGTTGGCAATGTTGCCCCCTTATTAGATGGAAAAAACATTCTTTTTGAAGGAGCGCAGGGAACGTTCTTGGATGTTGACTACGGCACCTATCCGTTTGTAACATCGTCATCACCATCTATTGGAGGAGCTTATACTGGCTCAGGGATAGGAAATTTTAATTTTGATAAAAGAATTGGCATTGTTAAAGCATATACTACTCGTGTTGGCGGAGGAAAATTTGTAACTGAGCTTTCTTATGAAACACCTGTTGGAAAATATCTTACTGAAAAAGGCAATGAATATGGAACAACAACGGGAAGGAGAAGGCGTGTTGGATGGCTTGATTTATTTATGCTTAAGTATGGCTGCAAACTTAACGGGTATACAGAGTTTGCATTAACTAAGTTAGATGTTTTAACCGGTATTGATAAACTCCAGATTTGCGTTGGCTATAGAAATATAGTTGATTTTCCAGAAAATATGCATGTATTTAATACTGCTGAACCTGAATATATGGTATTACCCGGATGGAATCAAGATATTAGCACCTGTAAACGATTTGAAGAATTACCAGAACCATGCCAGAAATATGTACGATTTATTGAAGAATACTTAGGTGTGAAGGTAAGTATTATTTCTGTTGGACCTGAACGAACGCAGACTATTGTTCGAGAATAACTATTGCAAGAGTTGAGAAGCAAATTTAAAAATATACGAAAGATTGTATTTTGGAGCCAGGAGTATAGAAAGTTGACGTTTTTGCCATAATCACAACCAATCCTTCTTCTTGAAATAATAATAGAGAAGAATTATTGATCCTATTATCAATCCCAAGGCAAAGAAATAACCAAATTTCCATTGTAATTCAGGCATGTTATATTTTGAAGCTGTGTCGTGGAAATTCATGCCGTAAATGCTTGCAATTAATGTTGGGATTAAAATCAATCCACCCCAACCAGTAAGGCGTTTAACGGTGTTATTGAGATTATTGGAAATATTAGTTAAATACAACTCCATTGCTGTTGTTAAAATATCACGATAGGTTTCGTTCATATCAATTAACTGAACTAAATCATTGTAAATAAAACGGTATTTTTTAATCTCTTGCTTTGAAATTCGCGAGAGATATTCCTTTTCAATACTGACAATAACTTCCCGATTAGCAGTTAATCCCCGATGCACATAGAGGATATTTCTTTTAAAATCACGTATTTCACGTGTTTGCGTAAATTTTGGCTGGTTTAATACTTCATCTTCCAGATTATCAACATTCGCATGGAGTTGTTCGAGAATAACAAAATAATCATTGACCACTTCAGTCATGAGATTAAAAACAAAATGACTTGGGTTATCAAGAAGCCCTGGCTGATCTTTTTTAATCAGACTATTTATTGTTTGAAGGGGAAGAAGTTTTTCATTGTGCAGCGTGAGAATATTATTGCTTCCAAAGAGAAAAATATTCAGGTTTTTAATATGCACCCTGTTATTCTGAAAAAATGGAACAGCAAAGATAATTAAGGAGAAATTCTTCATTTCCACTACGTGCGGTCGTGCTTCATCATTAAGATATGATTTTAACCTTGTTAAAGGAAGCCCTGTTTTCTCAACCAGTAAAGACAGTTCTTTGTCATTTGGTTTATAACAATCAATCCAATCAGTATCTAATGATTTGATATTATCTACCGTAACTTCCTTAATTTTCCCTTTATGATTCTGAAGGATGGTAAACATGGTATTTTTGGGGTGTAGAGGTATAAAAAGCTATTCTTTTTCCAAAAGTTTCTACCGTCGACATCAGAATATGCCGAGACTTTTCTTCAAATCATCAAGAGAATTATAAGAAAAGCATTTTCGTTCATAGCAATATTGTATCTGTTCTGATTTCACCTGTAAAGTGTTATAACTTACCTGCTGCCAGTCTAATCGATAGGGAAGATGAATTATAGGAATATTTCCTTGAGTGATAAACGCTAGCAGGTTGTAGAAATCATACTCAAAAGGCGAGCGGTACTCTAATGTTGTATGCTCTTTGTTCAACAGTAGGTTTGTACGAAGAAGAGCTGCTTCTGCCAATGATGCTGAACTTGGGTAAGGATGATCAAATTGGTGAGCAGGAATTTCTTTGAAATCATCAGTTATGCTTTCTATCCAATGATCTTGCCGTTTAAATTGCTCTAATTGCTTATATAATTGTTTGAGAAGTTGTTTATAATTGCCTGTTTCTTCATAGAGATACGTTGTCAATAACAATAACGCTCCATAATCTTCAAGAAATTCATGTGGTTGAAGGCTATCTCCTAATGAGGTGTGGATAAGTTCTTCTTTATTATAATGCTTGTTTACTAAAGCTTTGAACAGTTTCTCTGCTTTTTGTTTTGCAGTCCTATCTTGACAGCAACGCCATGCCTGTATGAGAGCTATTCCCAACAACGCATTCCATGAAGTGATTATTTTTTTATCAGTAAAAGGTTGAGGACGTTGTTTTCTGATATCCAGCAATTTTTGTTCGATATCAGGAAGAAATTTAGATTGTTTTTTTATCAGATGATTTTTTTCTTCAAAATTACTTTGTTCTGAAATATCATACACCGCGGTGAATTCTCTGAACTCATCTTTATTGAGAAGCTGTTTAAGTTCGTCATACCCCCAAAGATAAGTTTTGCCTTCTTCATGATCTGTGTCTGCATCATGAGCTGCATAATACAAATTATTATTTTCAAATGTTTCTTCTAAACACATCATAATTTTCTTTACTACCATTTTATAGAATGGTTTTTTGAAGAGTTTGAACGCTGCACTGTAACACCATAGCAACATTGCTTGATCATACAGCATTTTTTCAAAATGCGGAATGCTCCATGTTTGATCAGTGCAATAGCGGAAAAAACCTCCCTGCAGATGATCCTGCAACCCTGAAACTGCCATGCTATCAAGGGTTTTTTCTATAATCTCTTTTACATTATTATCTCTGGTTTTTTCATAATAACTAAGGAGGAATAATAACGTGTTATGAGGGGGAAATTTCATACCATGACCAAAACCACCATACATTTTATCAAATGATTCTTGAATTATTTTTATCATTGAATCATCATCAATCGATTGATGATGAGGATGCAAAGGCGTAAAAGCTGCCATAGTTGCCTGATGTTTATCATATGCTTTTTTCACCTGCTGTAATAATGAAAGAAACCCTGGCATGCCATATTTTGGTTCAGCAGGAACATAGGTTACTGCAAATAAGGGTTTAAGATCTGGTGTGAAAATAACATTTAATGGCCAACCACCCTGGCCTTGCACTGTTTGTATAAAGGACATACAATAGTTGTCTATGTCAGGACGTTGTTCACGATCAATTTTAATACTTATATAATAATGGTTAAGATACTCTGCTATTGCTTCATTACTAAAGGATTCTTTTGCCATAACATGGCACCAATGACAGGTAGCATAGCCAACAGAAGCTAATATTGGCTTATTCTGGGTTTTAGCAGCTTTTAAAACCTCTTTTGACCATTCCTGCCAGTATATTGGATTATCTTTATGCTGTTGCAGATATGGCGAGGCTGCTTTATCGAGATTATTACGTTGAAGATTGAGCATACTTATTCTCCTTAAAATTTACGTTACTAGCTCTAGTTCTATTTTAGTCTTAGATTTAGGGAATATTCTCACGGGTGTATCTGGTTTTGAATTAGTAAATGCTGCAATTTCAGGGGGTATGCGAATAACTAAAGAATTGCCTGATTTACCTATCTTTACCTGTTTTTCCAAACCAAATATTTTTCTCTCTTTAACTTGCTTTTCAATTTCTTCGAGGGTGGCATCGTCTAGAAATTCTGTTCCACAAGAAGTACAAACTTCACAAGCTCTTTCACCAAAATCAATACCAAAGAATTCTACTGAACAAAAACTTTTTTTCAGTTTTCCTCCGCAACTACAGGGGTAATCTTTTATTTCATCCATTTTTATCACCATAATTTAACTGTTATTGGATAGATTTATTATTTTTCTTGTTTATGCATAACCATTCCTTTCATCATATACTTATTTGTTTCTTTATGTAATATCCACGATGTAATCACCCGTGTTTCGTATTCATCTGGCGTATGTATTGATTCATGGACAATGGTTTCTTCTTTTCTTCCTCCAACTAATGATTGGTTTATGTAGACTTTATCAGAACCAATAAACGTATAACCAAACAATCCTTCTGGCATTTGTTCGAAAATCCGATGTTTTACTGGCAAAAATCGAGTCGTGTCTGCAATGTCATCCCTTCTTTGTTCTTGATATTCCTGCAAAGAGAGATTGTAGGAAGCAATCTGTTCTGGTTTATGTTGAGGACTTGGGAGCGCATAGACATTAACCTCCATTGTTTTGTAATCTGAAGAAGGGATTTGTTCAATAATCACTTTTTCCGGAAGATCATGTTTTGCAAGAACAACATCAAGAGATTCTTCGGTAATTGTTTGTTTTTTATGATATCTGATAATTTGTTTTACTTGATCGAGTTCTTGCTGTAAAGCTACTTCTAAAGTAATTTCTGTTGTTTGTGTTCTTTTAGATTGATGAAACCTTGCTCCAATGCTATATGAAGATTTTTTTCTAGGAACAGCGTAAACTGGCTGAACTACTGGACCATAATTTTGAGGCAAAAGGTGCATGTTCTTAGATATGCTATTACCTTTAAAACCATTTAGGTGAAAAAGGTCTCAGAACTATTGTTTTGAAAATCTATTTGTGTACAAAATTAACAGCATAAACAATCCAAAGAGATAGTCGGCTTTTCTTGACATTTATCTGGAAGTGGAGGAGTATAACATTTTTCAGGCAGTGGATCTAAACAGAAAAGAATCTGTCCTCCTCTGAATGCAACATCCGGGGGACAAAGACCTTGGGGGTATTCAACTGGATTTCCTTGAAGATCTGTCACTTTTTCAGTTCTACATCCTTTTCCTTGATAACAATCTACTGTCCAAATCATTTTTTTATAGATACAAGTGCCATAAGCAGTTACTGGCGGAGGTCTATCTAAATCTTCATAAGTTAATAATGCTTCAGATGGTTTTGACACTAATAACGCAGCAGAGAGAAGCAATCCTGTTAATCCTAATTTACCCATGTTAAGAGGTTGTTTGAAAGGGTATAAAAATGTTCTGTTAGAGATGGCTCCGGTGAAAATCTCGGCATAGCCTCGGTTTTGGCATCAGTTCGGCTTGTTAAGAGTATATTTTATTGGATTTTTCTCTCTGGAACTCCGAAAAATCCTCACTTATGAAATTAAAGAGCCTCACAAAAAGATGCCAAAAACTACATTTTCACCAGAGCCGTTAGAGATAATAACATTTTTAAAACATTGATTTTTCTTCAATAGCATGAAGAAAAAGCAGATAAAAGAAATCAAAGAATTCTTTTCTCAACTTGTTAAGATTATGGAAGAAAAAGCTCTTTATGCTGATTGTTTGTATACTGCTGTTTCTGATAGAACCATCAATAAAGACAAAACTATTATTGACATTCATGATGATGCTGATATCGGAGTAAAATTACGGGTGTTTGATGGGGAAAAATTTCTTGAGAAGGGAATAAGCGGCTTTAATAAAACCAGCCTTAAAAAGGCTGCTGAAGAACTCCGTGATTCTGTGATGAGCAACAAGGAGACTGTTAAACTGATTAAAGATACCAGTATTTTTGAAAATGATTTTGAACAAAAAGGGACTATTGATCAGCATGCTATCCGCATCAATGAAAAGGTCGCTTTTGTCAATAAACTTCAACAACAAATCATGGCATTTGATAAGCGCATCATTAATACTCGCGTTTTATATGAAGAAGGCATTGAGATCAAAATATTTGTTAATAACAAGAAAAAACTCAGCCAAATCATTAATAGTTGTTTTATTCTGGTTCTGCCCTTTGTGCAAACAGCAGAAGGAGAAACAAGATATTATTACAAAGCTTATTTTAAGCCTGGTTATGAAGCAACTGATATTTCAGAACAAGATATTAATGATGTTTGCACTATGGCATTGCGGATTATTGATGCAAAAAGGATTCAACCAGGACGATATACTTGTTTATTGACGCCGCCTGTCACTGGTTTGTTAGCACATGAAAGTTTTGGACATGGCATGGAAGCTGATACTATGTTCAAAGGAAGAGCTATGGCTTCACAATACCTTGGCAGGAAAATTGCCCCTGATTATGTTTCTATTGTTGATAATCCTTCATTTTCTGGAAAAAACGGAAGCTTTTTTTTTGATGATGAAGGGCAGATAACTGATCAAACCTTCCTTGTTAAGGAAGGTTTGGTTAATAGACCAATTACTGATTTGTATTCAGCTTCACGGAGCAATTTTTTACGCTCAGGAAATGCACGAGCAGAAAGTTATGACCACAAAGTGTTTGCGCGAATGTCAAATACCTATTTTATGCCTGGCAATGACGACCCTCGAAAAATGCTCGAATCTATTGATGATGGTTATTATTTGCATTATTCAACTGGAGGCATGGAAGATCCCAAAGGATGGGGCACACAAATCCAAGGTATTCTTGCTGAAAGAGTTATCCACGGCAGATTAACAGGAGAACTATTTTTTGAAGTAGGGATGACGGGATTTTTACCAACCATTTTATCCAATATCATGATGGTGGGCAATGAGTTAATACTACCAGGCTGCGGAAGATGCGGCAAAGGACATAAAGAATGGGTTAGAGTCTGTGAAGGCGGACCACATTTATTGATTAAGGAGCTGCATTTATCATGAACCTCAAAAAAATTCAGAATATACTTTCATCTCATCAGGAAATAGATGGATGGAGAATCTTTTTAAGAAAAATAGAGCGTAAAAATATATATATTCTCAAACAATTTGAAATAGAAGATATTCTCGAAGGACAACGAGAAGATATCAGTGTTAAAGTGTATAAATATTTTGGTGATGAGATCGGCGATGCCGAATTTCCTGTTGCCACTGATGATGAAAAAGTGCTACAGAGACAATTAGCTGATGCTGTTTTTATTTGCTCATTAAGCAGGAAGAAGAAATATACTCTTCCAAAACCCGAGCAGCTTATGGCTGTTCCGAAATTATGGGATAAAGAAATTGCTCAAATTACCACTAACCAATTCATTACCTTGGTTAGTACTTTTAAAAATGAACTACAAAAATACTCAAATGTTAAACTAAACAGCATGGAACTGCACACTTCAACAGCTAAATTCCATGTTTTAAACAGCAACGGTGTGGATCTTTCCACTGAAAAAACACACGTATTTGTTGAATTTATTATCACGGCATTTGAGGATAGCAAAGAGCAGGAATTTGTTGCAAGCGCTTCCTATGCGAGGCTTGCTGATTTTGATATTGCAAATTTTGTTCAAGAAAAAGTTGCTATTGTTAAAGATGTTCTCCATGCGCAACAACCATCAACCTTTTCAGGGAACGTACTTCTTAAAGGAGATGCATTGCATGAATTTTTTGTCCCGCATTTGCAGCTTGGACCATTAACTATGCATTGTTCTGCTAAATTAAAATATATGGATTTAAGCTGTTATAAAAAAGGTACATCACTTGGCACATTTAAAGGAGATAAAATCACCTTAACGACAAATCCGTTTCTAGATTATAATCCTGCCTCGGCGCTGTTCGACGAAGATGGTGTTGTTTCAAAGCCTTTATCTTTAATTGAAGAAGGTGTGTTTAAAAATTATTTTGCTTCACAACAATATGCTGATTATCTTTCGATTCAGCCAACAGGAAGCCTTGGAACTCTTGAAGTAGCTTCGGGAAGCAAAACTGAAACGGAACTAACTACTAAAGATCGAGTCGAGATTGTTTCTTTTGCATCGTATGTCCCTGATGCCATATCTGGAGCATTTTCTGCGGAGATAAGACTTGGATATTTTATTAAAAATGGGTTGCGGACTCCTTTCAGAGGAGGCATGTTTACGGGCAATGTCTTTGATTTAATTAAGAACTGTTCATTAAGCAAAGAGAAAATATCATTAGATAGCTATGTTGGACCTAAGCTTATTTGTTTTCATAAAGGTACTGTGGCAGGGTTAAAAACATGAGATATTTATTATTGATTAATCCTTATTCTGGGAAAAAGAATAAAGAGATTGTTATTGAGAAAATTAAGGAGAGATTCTCTTCTTGCGTTGACGTTATCTCTACTGAAAAGAAAGGTGATGCATTGCTCTTTGCTAAGGGCAGCAACCATGATATTATTATTACCGGTGGAGGAGACGGGACAATAAATGAAGTTATTAATGGCATCATGCTCAATAAACAGAAAAAACAGAAGCCTACTTTGGCAATTTTGCCATTAGGAACCTCGAATATGTTTGCTCGAAGCTTAGGGCTTACTGGTAAATCTATTGAAGAACTTGGTGAACTTATTGCTTCGGAAAGATCAAGAAACATTGATGTAGGCAAAGCAAATGAAAGGTATTTTGTTATTGCTTCAGGCATTGGATTTGATGCGCATGCTTATCATTATGTTCAACCTCAACTAAAAAGAATGGTGGGGGAAGCTGCGTACCCTATTTCTCTGTTAAAAACAATGATTGATTATAAACCTCAAGAGTTAAGCATAGATTGCTGCGGGAAAAAAAGAACAGGGTATTTTGTTTTAGTTTGTAATGTGGTTAAATTTCATAAGTTTTTTACCTTGATTAAAGAGGGCAATGAGTACGATGGTCAGTTTGATGTGCTTGTTTTTCAAAAGAAAAATCTGTTAGATAATTTACGCTATTTATATGGCGTATTAGCGCAAAAACATCATCTGTTTAAAGATGTTGAGCACATTATTTGCAAGGAATTAACCATTACTTCAAAAACACCTGTACTTAACCATACTGATGCAGAAGATAACGGAACTACTCCTGTTAAGATAACAATGTTTGAGAAAGCAATTAAGATTATATGTTAAATGGCTCTGGTGAAAATCTCGGCATAGCCTCGGTTTTGGCATCAGTTCGGCTTTTGAAGTGTAGTTTGACTGGATTTTTCTCTCTGGCACTCCGAAAAATCCTCGTTGATAACACTGAAGAGCCTCACCAAAAGATGCCAAAAACTACATTTTCACCAGAGCCATGTTAAACAACACCTATTTATGAGGATGATTTGGATTATAAGTGAATTTCATTTCTTCTGGATTATCTTCATTAACGATCTTTGCTGTAGCTACTATTTTGTCATCTGCATCAAGACGCATTAAACGAACACCCTGGGTGTTTCTCCCAATACTCGAGATATCTTTTGCCCTAGTACGGATAATAATACCGTTTTTCGAGATGAACATTAATTCATCTTCGTCATTAACTTCATCAACTGCAATAACTCTACCATTGCGCTCAGAACATTGGATATTGATAACTCCTGAACCACCACGATTAATGAGGCGATATTCACTTACGGGTGTCCGTTTTCCATAACCATTCTCAGTTATAGTCAATAATGTTTTTTCATCTTTCGCAATCACTGCACCAATTACTGTGTCATCACCCTTTAAGGTTATACCTCTTACTCCTCGAGAAGTTCTTCCTATCGCCCGTGCATCTTCTTCATGAAATTTAACTGCCTGCCCATCGCGGGTTGCAATTAATATTTGAGATTCACCATCAGTGAGCAATACATTCACTAGGCAATCACCTTCATCTAAAGTAATCGCTTTAATGCCACCTTGACGAGGATGTGAATATGCTTCAAGCGAAGTCTTTTTCACCACGCCTTTCTCAGTTACCATCACTAAATATTTGTCTGCAACAAATTCTTTAATAGGGATACAGGAAGTAATTTTTGTCTTTTCATCTATAGCAAGGAGATTAACTATTGCTTTTCCTCTTGCTTGGCGAGAACCTTCAGGAATTTTAAATACTTTCATCCAATGGACCGTGCCGTCATTAGTAAATACCAGCAAAGAGTCGTGGGTGTTAGCGATAAACAGATGTTCAACAACATCTTCGTCTTTAGTTGTTGTGGCAACAATGCCTTTTCCCCCTCTCCCTTGGGACTTATACGTATCAACGGGCAAGCGCTTTACATATCCTGCATGCGTGATAGTAACAACACACTCTTGTTCTTCGATAAAATCTTCAATTTCTAAGTTATCATCATCAATATTCGTGATCTCTGTTCTTCTCTCATCATTATAGCTGCTTTTAAGCTCTTGCAATTCATTTTTGATAATAGTAAGCACTCTTATTTCATGAGCAAGAATATCTTTGTAATCTACAATTTTAGTTAAAAGTTCCTTAAGCTCTAGCCTTATTTTATCCTGCTCAAGAGCAGTCAAACGCTGCAACTTCATATCAAGAATTGCTACAGCCTGTATTTCAGTTAGTGTATATTTCTCCATCAATTTATCACGAGCAATTTTTGTTTCTTTTGAGCTTTTGATTAATGCAATGGCTCCATCAATATTATCCAACGCAATTCTTAACCCTTCAAGAATGTGCACCCTTTCCTCTGCTTTTATTAGATCATACTGTGTTCGTTTTGTAATCACATCCTTACGGTGTTTAATAAATTCGCCTACCATCTCTTTCAAAGACAATGTTCGCGGTTTGTTATCAACAATGGCGAGGAAATTTATACCGAAAGTAACCTGCAATTTACTATGTTTGAATAATTGATTCAATACGACATCTGCTGAAGTTCCTTTTTTAAGTTCAATATAAATTCTTAATCCTGATTTATCAGATTCATCACGCAAATCTGAAATCCCTTCAATAACTTTATCCTTCACAAATTCAGCAATTTCAGTAATTAATGTTGACTTATTGACCATATAAGGAATTTCATGGACGATAATAGCTTCGCGCTCTTTTTTTGTTTCAATGCTTGTTCTAGCGCGAACTTTGATCTTGCCTTTTCCTGTGGTATAGGCGCTTACCAAACCAGCTTTTCCTAAAATTAAACCTCCTGTTGGAAAATCAGGGCCTCTGATTGAATTCATCAATTCTGTAATTGAAATACCAGGATTATCTATTGCCTTGACAATCCCATCACTAATCTCGCCCAAATTATGCGGCGGAATATTTGTAGCCATTCCTACAGCAATACCTGAGCTGCCATTAACCAATAAATTAGGAAATTTAGCAGGCAGTACGTTTGGTTCTTTTAAACTGCCATCAAAATTATCAACAAACGTAACTGTTTCTTTGTCAATATCTTGAAGAAGCTCTTCTCCGAGTTTTGCCATTCGCGACTCAGTATTATGACTGATAATACCATTGCTAATAAAAGAATGACAATTGCTATCGACTCTTAATGAGAACACTTTTTGAATACCTGCTTCTTGCTTTGCAAGAACTTTGTCAAATAAATAATTGTACGTTAGAAAATACTCAAATAATGAAGCATGATCAACTTTTGTTTTTTCTAAAAGAATTTTTGAAATAGTATGATAGTTTTTTTCCATTGTTCCATAACGATCAAAATTGTTTTTTTGAGTAAATGAATCATCTGTTCTGCTTCTTATAAAATCAGAGATAAAAGGAACATAATCAGTGCTTGAGGACTCTTTTTTGTAGTTATAAAGAACATATTCTAATTTCTTCATTTTATAATCTGACAAGAATCCTATTTCTTTGTAAAATCTAAGAACATTTCGTTTTCCACGGAGATATAGTTTCCAAATTTCTCTGTATTTATCGTATCTTTTGAAACTATCAATACCAAAACGCAACAGTAAAATTTGTAATTCTGTTATTAATCCTTCACTTTTTGAACAGCAACTTAGTTCTATCATTTTATGAGCATAGCTTATACTTCCATCTCCTTCAAAATATGCTTTTAAAAATGAAGCAACAACTTCTTTAGGTGATTGAAATATCAGTTTTGGAACAGCTCTCTTGGCTGATTTAGTTGCTGTTAAACCAATATTTCGGAGAAACTCTAATGTATAACGACCATGACATTCTAACCTATAATATTCTTTTTTACCATACGAACTTGGTTTTCTCTTGAAAAAATGCAACCTTGTATCAGGAAATAATTTATTCCACACTGCTGATAATGCATTAATCCAATTTATATCTGTATTACAAAACTCTATTTTATTATCAGCATTCAACGTTCCTTCTGAAATGAAAGATCCTAAAATATATCCGAGATCTTGATTAAGATACTGCGGCAATGTTCTTGGTTTTCTTGTTTTTCTAATTTCAGGATAATAAGATACTAATTCTTTCTGCTTTTCTGGCCAGAACGTATCTGTTGAACGATCAATAACAACAAACTCTCCTTCGTGGATATGTTCAAGTAGTTTCCATTCAAAGATGGGCTTGCCTATTTCATTAGCAGTCATAGTAAGTACTGGGTGATTGTACGTACCAGTTAAAGAATATCCTTTATTCGTAATAATTTTTAAGGTTGGGTGTTGACCTGAATCAAACCATTTTGAAGCTGCATGAACCTGTTTATCTTTTGAAAGAACTTTGATGTTAATATTTTCTTGTTTTGAAATTTCATCAATTCTTACTAACCCATCATTAGTAATAACTAAACTATCACCGGTAATGCAGTACCTCATTGCGGCTGCTGAATCACCGTCGATACTTCCAAAATTACCTTGACCATCGACTAATAAATAACGCAGTGAAAAATCCTGAGCCATTCTTACTAATGATTCATAAACAGCTGAATCACCATGTGGATGATATTTTCCGAGACAATTATGAGAGATCATACCATTCGCTATAAATTCGTGTTCATGTTCAACTTGAATATCGTATGTTTTGTCACTCTTTGCTTCTGCAACCTTTTCAATTTTTAAAAAGAAAATGTTATTTTCTAAAATATGATTTATAACGTCAGAATATTTTGAATTGATCTTATCCTTATACCAACCACTACCAAGATGATGCTTGGATAATTCCTCAAAAAGAACTTTCCCTGCATAAGGAATTTCGTCAAAATGACTTACCTTCAACATTTTTTTTTTAAAATTAGCAACCCTCTCAGCTTTTATTTCATGCTGAAGCTGTAATTGTTTGGCTAATTGCACTGCAAACCTTCCTTCTATTTCTAAATTATAAAAAGGATGCTTGCTCATTATTTTTCGTTGATTAATGACACCCCCAAGTAATTTGGTAGTTACTGATTTTCTACTCATAACGCCAAGAGACTGAAGCAATATTTGCAGTTGGTCAATCATTTTTTCTGAGATACTTCCATAGTGAATTTGATTCCTTTTGTTGTGAACACTGCCATCACCATCAATCATACCTGAAATAAGAGAAAACACTACAGACTGAGGTGATTGAAATATTTGTTTTGGAATTATTTTAGTATACGCATTTACACCTTCAAGGTTAAATGCTTGCACTAAGAATTGATTTATTGCAGTCGCATTAATTCGCACTGTTTGAAGTTTACTTAACAAAAGACTTCCTGAAGCAGTTATTATTTCTTTTTCTTTATATTCTACTGTTGCTTCATAATTAAACTCCTGTTGCAGAATTTCTTTGATTTTAGTAATTACTTCAACAGAATTTGAACAAAAGCCGCAACGAAAGCCTTTCCTATGATTATATCCTTTTTCTACCCATCCATCTGATAATAATTGGCCTAATACATAAGCAATATTTTTATTAAGATAAATTCTCTTATTATTGAACTTACCAAGCAAAACCTCTTTTTTAATATTCGGATAAACATTTTTGACCATTACATAATCTTCTTCATTCAAATCTTTTGCTTCCTTCCATACAAACTCTAACTCCCCATTAATCACTTTAAATTTTTGCGATGGTGTAACTGTATTTGAAGTTCCATTTTTTAGAATAATTTTTAATAATTTTTTCTCAGGCATTTCATATAATTCAGTAACTTTATGCTCACCCTTTTGCGTAGATACAACATCTCCTTTCTCAATATATTGGATTGGAATTAATCCTCGAGAAGTTGCTACTAGTGTATCTTTTACAAAACATTCACCAACTATTCTTGCACTCTTCTTAAAAGGCTTATTATGCAGCATCCCCATATCGTACATTGCATAGAGAATTCTTCGATGAACAGGCTTTAAACCATCCCTAATGTCTGGCAATGCCCTTCCAATAATAACTGACATTGCATAATCAAGATATGCTGTTTTCATTTCTTGTTCAATAGGTTTTTCAATAATATGAGAATCTAAGACCGGAACATTTTCATCGTGAGAAGCACTTTTTTCAGGGTTAAGATTAGAACCTTTCTCATCTCGTTTCATAGTGATTTCGAAAGGGAGTTTATTTAAAAATCTTTTCTTTTAGAACATCGTTTATACGCCGTATAAACGATGAATTCAATGTTTTAAGATACTAGTTACCCTCTCTTTATGAATTCGTATATTTCCTTGTTTTTGGCGGGCGAATACATCTGTTTTTAGAACAGACTTTTCCTGATGCTTGGCAGTCTACATCACGCGTCATCATATGACCTGCAAAACATTCATATTTATGAAGATATTCTTTAAGATCGTTTTTATTAACATAACAGTAATTATGGTAAATTGTCCCACCAAATAATAGGCTATTATCATAATAAGTT
Source organism: Candidatus Woesearchaeota archaeon (assembly GCA_016192995.1). Lineage (NCBI taxonomy): Archaea > Nanobdellati > Candidatus Woesearchaeota > Candidatus Woesearchaeota archaeon. Next base: position 23,495 of record JACPTB010000013.1, on the reverse strand, counting down.
TCACATCTGTTTGAGAAAAGCGCCGGATTATCATAAATACTATTACCTGTTATTGATTGATTGTTTGCTTTTGCGAATAAGCTTACCGTTAGTACTATTAAAGCTATTGCGCTGAGATAATACAGGGTAGTTTTCATTTATTTCCAAACCTCTCGCTGAAATTCATCTTTATTAGGGATTTTTCGAGGATCATAAGCACCAGTGCATCGACCTTTTTCACATATTTGATCAGTAACTTCGCAATTAGTCCATGCTGATTTTATTTGATTATCTGCAATGAAAAATCTTTTAAGATAGTTTCTTGATTGAGTATATTTATACTCTGGATGCTCATCACTAAGGCAGTAGTTTTTATATTCTCTTCCTTCAAATATCACTTTTCCTGGTTGGTTTAAATGATCAGGAACTGCAAGATTATGAGTTCCTGGAAGACCTTTGAGATTCCCTAGCTTGCCACCAATAACATTTCCTGTAGGTGTGGAAAGAGTGTTGGCATTGGTAAATAAAGCCACCATAAGCACTAAAAACACCATCCCTGATAGGTAGAGCATATTTCTTTCCATTTATAAAACCTCTTTTGTCTTTTAAAGGAAGAGGGGTTTATATATTTTTGGGAAAATTTTGCTGCGCAGAAAATTTCGACAGAGCAAAATTTTCTACTTTTCTACTTAGAGAACTTTGCAAAATACTTGCAAAGTTCTCCATAAATCTACGTTAAAGAAGGCAAACCAGTTGTTTTCTTAATTTCCTGGGTGATATATTTTTTGACCTTAATGGAAAAATTACAAAAAACACATTTTTTAATGGTTGCAGAAGAAATGTTCTTAAGAGGCTGGTAGTTCATTATTTGACCACATTTCTTGCATTTGATCTGAAGCATCTTGATCCTTTTGTTGTTTTTTCTCTTCAGTCTTTGGCTGTTTTTCAGCATTTTCTGCTTTATTATCTTCGTAGCCTTCAATAAATGCTTCTTCTTTTTCATCAATTTCGTCTTCATTAAGCATTTCTTCACGTTCATCTTTTTTGTAGATGTCTTCAGTTTTTTCCGTGTCTTCAATTTCTTTGTTTTTTGCTAATTCTTCTTCTTTAAACTCATCCATTTTCTTCTGCAGTTCTTCATCTACTTTGATATCTTTAAATACTTCGCGAGCTGCTGCATTATTTGACAAATCAAAATAATCAAAGAATTTCTGGGTTAATTTAATTATATAAGTTCTTCCATACTTTTCTTTACCTATAAAACCCATTTTTTCCAATTCGTCAATATGCTCATATGCTTTATTCGTACGAATATGGATCACTTCACTTTGCATAATTGGCTGTTTCCAAGCAATAACTGCCAGTGTTTCCATAATAGTTTTTGACAATTCTGTATGGGGATTGATCTTTTGCACTAAAGGAAGATATTTCTCTCTCGCAGTTAATTTCCAGCCATCATTTTCCTCCATGATCATTAATGGAGAGTTCCTTTCTTCATAAGAACGCTGCAATGCTTCTAAATTTTCTTTAATCACTTCAAGCGGCAAATTACCTATTAAAAACTGTAATTCTTCAACAGAAATCTTCTTTCCGCAGGCAAATAATAATGCTTCAAGCTGATTACGCAAGTCTTGCATGATCTTGCAAAGCGTTGGTAGTTATTTATAGTTTTCGGTATTCTAATATTATAACTTTATTATAAGCACTGGACACGCGATGTCTTGTGGATTATAGAGCTTGATGAGCATGAATTCTTAATTTATAGAGCAATTTAGCGTTATTAGTGGACATGGCGTTGTGAGGTATATAAACAAGTTTTTCACTGATATAATTATTGTTCAGAAATTCTGGACAATATGTACACCCCTACACCACTTTGCAGGAAACTGCTCTGTGGCTTATATTCATACTCCACTTCGCTCTATGCGAAGATGAAATAAAATGCGAAAAGCAAGGAGGGAGTCAACTATGGAAAAAAACCAACCTTTAAAGAAAATAAGAGCAGGAGCTATTTCAGCAACGATCTGGAAAAACCCTGTGCAAAATAAACTTGGTGAAGAAGGAGATTTTAAGACCATTTCCTTAGACCGAGTTTATAAGGATAAACAAGGCCAATGGCAAAGGACGAATTCTTATCGCGTCAATGATCTGCCAAGAGCAATGATTGCCTTAGGAAAAGCCTATGAATACCTTATTCTACATGATGACGAACAACATGCATTGTCTCAATAAGGAATAAAAAAGGCACAAAACCTTTCCGAAATTTTCGGAAAATGAGCTTATAACTCCTTGTTTTTTGGGAGTTTTTTTGTTTTTTTTGTAGAGATATTCGGATTACGGATACGTATTTTCGGAAAAGTCGCAGTCGAGCTTATTAAGGAGTTTAGGGTACTAAAAATTCAATAAATATAAAATAAAGAAGGTGATACCTATGTTAGCAAAAAAAATGGCAGAAGAAGAACAGGATGATTTGTATGAGAATATGGAAGAAGATATCAATACAACTAGTGAGGAGGCTACAGATTTTGTCAGTGATGGCAAAGATAAAAAACCTGGAAAGATCCAAGGATTAGAATCCTTACCAGGAGTTGGCGCAGCTACTGCTGAAAAATTACGCTTAGCCGGCTTTGATACGGTCATGGCTATTGCTGTAGCAACCCCCGGAGAATTGGTCAATGCTGCAGGAATAAGTGAAGTTGTTGCCAGAAAATTAATTCAAGCATCTCGAAGTTCTATTGATATGGGATTTGAAAGCGCTGAAGATATTCTTAAAAAGCGTGAGCAAGTAATCCGTCTTAGCACCGGAAGCAATGCTTTTGATACTATACTTGCCGGTGGGTTTGAAACTGGTGCAATAACTGAGTGTTATGGTCAATATGGGAGCAGCAAGACTCAAGTAGCACATCAATTATGTGTCAACATGATTAAACAGATACCTGATGCAGTAGCTGTTTACCTTGATACTGAGAATACGTTCAGACCTGAAAGAATTATTCAATTCGCAAAAGGTGTTGGTTTGGATCCTGAAAGAGTCTTGAAACAAATCAAAGTCGCGCGTGCATATAACTCTGACCATCAAATGGTGTTAGCAGAGCAGGTTGAAGAATTAATTACCAAAAAAAACCTTAATGTAAAACTAATAGTTGTTGATTCTTTAACTGCGCATTTCAGGGCAGAATATGTGGGAAGGGGGACACTTGCTGATCGGCAGCAAAAATTAAACAAACATATGCATGTTTTAGCAAAACTTGCTGATGTCTATAACTTATGCGTCTATGTTACCAATCAAGTTATGGCTAGACCTGATCAGTTTTTTGGCGACCCAACTGAATCAATTGGCGGGCATATTGTTGGCCATAACTCCACCTTCAGAATTTACTTACGAAAAGGCAAGAAAGGAACTAGAGTAGCTAAATTATTAGATGCGCCTAATCTTGCTGATGCAGAAGCTGTATTTGTGGTAAAAGAAGAAGGAATTAGGGATGTTTAATCCTTTATTTTTTTTAATTTTACCTTCATTTCAATAACTTTATAAAGAGTTTTATAATCTTATTTTATTAAGCATTAACAATCGTGTTAATGCTTAATAAAATAAGTTAGATAGGTGAATTTAGTATGTATGGAAATAATAACTATGGTGGTTTTAGGCCACAAAGAAGTTTTGCTCCAGTGAAAGTTGGAGAAGAGTTGGATGTAAAGATTGAGGCAGTTGGTGAAAAAGGAGACGGTATTGCGAAAAAGCGAGGGTTTGTCTTATTTGTACCTAACACCAATGAAGGGGATGAAGTTAGAGTTAGAGTAACTAAAGTTTTAAAGAAACTTGGTTTTGCTGAAGTGATTGGTAAAGCTCAAGGAACTCCTGCTCAAGAACCTGCACCAGAACAACCAGCAGAAGAAGCACCTCAGGAAGATCTTGTTCCTGAAGGCGAAGCTAGTGAGAATTTTGGTGAAGAAGAACAACATTAAGTTTTTCCTTTTTATTTTCTCTTTTCTTATCGGCGTTATTGAAAAGCTCTCTTTGCAAAGCAAAGGTTGCCATCGGCTCAGCTTTGGCATAGTTCATAGATAGTACTTTTCTCTCTGGCACTCCGAAAAGTACTCGAATTTGATTTCAATTAGCTTCGCAATATTGATGGCAACATCAAGCTTTTCAATAACGCCTTTCTTATCATAATATTTATAAATAAACTTTAATTCTCGCTGCTTGGTGAATGATATGAAGAAAGTGATTGCATTATCATTGCTGATTATACTTATAGTTGTTGCTGGTGTTGGCTTAAAAATTAAAAAACAGGAGAATTTAGGAGTACGATATCTCTGTAATTTTGGGGGATATACTGTATATAGTGAGTATGATTTCTTCTATTTTGAAAAAGGTGCTGAGAGGTATGTCTATGCACCTTTTGGAATTTATTTACAAAAACCAACAAGGGATGGATGGATGTTAAAACTGTTTAATGAAAAATATGAAAACAGCGTCCATTCTGCTTACACTCAATGGATAAAGCAACGGAAAAATGGCAAAGGCGAAGCAATAACTTGTACTCGAGTTCAAAGCACAGCCGAATTTCCTACGACTTTTCAGGAATTTATTAAGAACCATAACTTAGTTTTTAAGACCCATAAGCCTGAGCTTAAAGAACTTGGGAATGATGTCGAAATTGTTTCGGAAAATGTTACGAATAATCCGTAACCCTTTAGACTTTTTCTGAAAATTTTGCTCTTTTTTTGACAGCCAATTTATAATGGATTTTTGTCATAGTTTTTCTTATGAAAATTCATTTTTTGCTGTTACCCTTACTCTTCTGTTTAGTTATTCTAGTTATAATACCATCTGTATCAAGCTTAGTATTCAATGAAATAATGTACAATCCATCAGGTAATGATAATAACCATGAATTTGTTGAGGTGTATAGTGATGATGCTCTTGATCTTTCCGACTTTATTTTAGGTGATTTAAAAAGTAATGATAGCATTATACCTTTGCTGCTCGCTGCTGCAAGCAACTATCATATAATTGTTGAAGAAGGGTTCAATTATACCAGTTTATCTGGTTTAAATTGCAGCATATACACTGCTGGAAAAAGCATAGGAGATGATCTCGATAATAGCGGTGATACTATTTTTATGTATTATAATAACGGAAGTGTTGTTGCGTCATTAGTTTATAATAATAGTTTAGCAAATGGCAATGGAAGAAGCCTTGAGTTAATGAACAATACTTGGCAAGAATCTTTGACAGAGGGAGGGAATCCATGCCAAGATAACAATTTTCTACCAGAACCCCAACCTATTATTGGAGATCCTATTCTGAACCAAAGTAATACTTCTGAAATCAATATAACTCTCATCAATGTAACTCTTGAATTTATTATTCCTGATGTTATTTACACTAGCGTTAATTATACTTCGCTTTTTAAGATTGCTAATTTTGATTATAAACAAGGTGATGAAGCAAAAAATATTACTTTCAATTACACGATTAATGCTCTTGGTTCTCAAGAGCATTACCGAGAGGATTCTTTTGTTGTTTCATTAAAATCAACAAAAAGAACCGAATTAGGTTATTTCTTTTCTCAACAAGCAGGAAATTATCTTATTTGCGGGAACATTAATATCCTTGCAAATAGCATTGGCACCACGAGTGTTATTTGTAAGGAGGTACATGTTCTTGAAAGCGCCAGTGTTGCCTGCGATGTTAGTATTACCAGTTTTACTGATGCTTTGAACTATACTTCTGGACAAAAAGTGGGAATTTTTCATAGAGTTACCTTCAAAAATGACAGCTTTTTCCCCTACACTATTGAGTACTTGGTTGAAGATGTTTATGGAAATATAGTAAAGAAAAGCTCTCAAACAACTAATACTGATAAAAAATCTTGGACTATACCACAAAGAAATGAACTTCAAATTTACTTTCTAATCTCAAATCTTACGGTGTTATGCAATAATACCAATTCTTTAACAAATACTCGTCATCTGTTTTATGTGAAAGGAGAGCGTTTTGAAGACTCTTCTTTAGTAATCGAAGAGGTATATACTCCAAAAGATGGAATTGAGTTAGGCCAATATATTAAAGCAAAAATTCATGCATATAAAGGCAACACAACACGAACCAGTGTTCATGTTTATGCTGCTTCACCAAAAGGAAAGAAAATAAGCGAACTTATTAAATTAAATTTTCTTGAAAAATATAAGGAAACATTTTTTGATATAAGCCTTAAACTCAGTCATGACTGCAGCATTGAAGAAGGTGATTATTTTTTTGTTGCTGAAGGATTAGGATTAAATTCAAGAAAATTATTTACTGTTACAGGAAAAAATAGATGTAACCACCTTGAAGAACTAGAGAAAAATGACCATGATATTTCTATAAAGAGTTTTTACACCAGAACTAAAAAGATAGGTGAACACCTAAAATTATATGCTACTCTTGATGGAAATGGGACAGCTATTTTAAAACTGCATGGCCTCAACTATCAAGAGCAGAGAAGTGTTGATTTACAAAAAGAAAAAACATTTACTTTTCTTGCTAATACCAGCGAAGGAAATAATTTATATTTATTGCAAGTGATTAAAAATAATAAGACCGTTGACATTAAAGAGCTTGAAATAGTAAAAGAATCATCGATTAACCATATTGAACAAAAAACACCTGTGCAAGGTTATATCCAAAATAGAAAATATCTTCAGATGTTAAAAGAAAAGATTTATGAAAAAGGAGGAACGTTCGTGTATGCCTCAAAAAATGAACAGCAGAGAAAATTTCTTCCTTATTTCTTTGCTGGTTTTTTAATAGTATTAGGTATAGGAGCAGTTTTTATTTGGCGGTCAAAAACTATATAAACTATGCCTAATTTTTTAGAGAAATGGAAGAGCAAAGGATTATTGTTACGAGCATTATTGAAGTTATTGGTAAACCAAAAGATCATATTAACAATTTACTCCATCAATATATTGATAAATTGAAGAAGGAGAAAGGTATTAGAGTTCTTAAAGAAAACTACTCACCACCTGAAGAACGACCAGATAAACTTTTCGGCACATTTGTTGATTTAGAACTAACGTTCGATAGTTTCGATAAAGTGGTGTGGTTTACTTTTGATTACCGACCGGCTTCTCTTGAGATTGTTGAACCAGACCAGCTCTTGTTTGATATTCAACAGGCAAATGACTACCTCAACGATGTGCTTGGAAAACTCCATAATATTGATATGCTTCTTACCAATATAGCTGGCGAGAATAAATTATTAAAAGATAATGGTATTGTTGTTGCTAAAAATTTTATTAAGCATATTTTACGCCAAGGAAAGAAAAGCCAGCTGGAACTTATTAAAGATACTGGCATTCCTGAAAATATGCTGGTTAAATTTCTCCATGTACTCGAAAAAGAAGAGAAGATTAAAAAAGAAGGAGAATACTACCAACTAGCATGAGAGAAAAACTGCCTCATCGAGTAAAAATACTTATTTTTCTGTAGAGAATAAATACAAAACAAGTCCAGCATCGATCATTAATAGAATTATACAAACAATATTTTCTAAAAATGAACCAGTTTCGATAAAACCTCTAATTTTTAACTTTAATGGATAGAACAGTTGAATTCCTTTAGGGGTTAACATATCTAACAAGAGATGTGAAAAATATCCCATGATAGCGCTCGCCGCTAGATCAAATGAGAAATATTTATTCAGAATGTAAAACATAAAAAGCATTGGCCAGATAGTGTGGAATATACCCCTATGTTCGAAGATATAGCCCACTAATTTTATTCTTTTTCCAAGCTTTGATGTAGGTATATCTATATCTGGAAGAAAACTACATCCTATCATGATAGTGGCATACCACCAGAAGGGGATTTCAAACGAAAAATAATAATCTGTAATAATAGCGAGTAATAACGCAAAACAAACATGGGTTCTTGCAAGCATATACTATCATTGAATTCATTTATTTATAAAGGCATCTTAAAACTTGGTCGTGCAAACTATGTTTTCACTGCAGCTTCTTGCAGAGATCGCTTTATTTCATCTTCTGGATCAAGATTAGTTTCAAGAATATTTACGACAAACTCCTTACGATCAAATAATGCGTTCTTTACTACCCTACCAGCAACTTTTATCATTTCACCAAGAAGATTACTTTTTATTTGAAGAAATGTTTCTGGCGCTTCCCGATACAACTGAATCTCTTGATCTTGTTTCTTCAATAACTGCTGAATCTGCTGTTTAAAGAATACCGCACGAATGTTGTCTGAACCATCGTCCAGAAAAAGATTAAGAACATATGAGTGAGAAGGAATAACGGTGTTATGGGCTGCACAAAAAGCTCCTTCTTCGTGCATTTGCACTTTTTTATTGCATTCCGGACAAATAGGATAAAATTTTATGTCGAAAATTTGGACAACGGTGCCAAGCAATTCAACATTATTATCTTGATCTTGCAGCTCAACAATTTTCTTTCTGGTGATTCCAGCATTTGCTTTTATCTCCCCAACAAACACATCACTTGGATTAATATGGAGTTTGCTTCTCGTGTTAAGGTGAATTTCTTTATACCCATTATTCTCTTTGACATAGCCATCATCTATTTTAATCGTATCATTTTCTTTAAGTTCTTCAAACAATGCTGTTTGATCGTGCCATAGAGTTACTCTTACTGATCCGGTTTCATCACCAAGCTGAAAACTTGCAACTTTACCAACAGTATCTCCGCGCGTAAATTCATAAAGATTATATTTCCTCAGCACCTTTCCATGAAGTTGAATATTTTTCAGCCCTGGCTGCAACTGATTTATTTTTAAAGGACTTTCTTGAGTTAAAGAAACACCTAATTGATTAGCAATGATATTAGCAGCGCCTTCTTTAGAAATTAAACCGGAAAGCTGCGCCATTTTTTCTTTAATTTTTTCATCTATAACTACTTCTGAAAGCTGTGTTTTTTCTTTAATACGCTGTATGATAGTATCATAGTTAACTTGAAACATATTCTTAACACCATTACTAGGGAATTTCTCATCCTATTTAATGATTGTTGTTTTTAATCAGCACCTAAGACTGTTTTAGCTATTTCCTCAGCTACTAATTTATGGCCTTCTTCATAATTATAATGTATAAAATCCGGCTCACCATTAGCCGTACTAATAAATTTAGGCTGCATTCGGCCTTCATGCTCTGGATCATTCGTTAAGTCATAAATTTTAACCACAGCTTCAACATCTGCTTCAGCTGCAAACCAAGCATTTAAAGCTCGCGTATTTTCATATGCTTTTGGATTTTGCGCTTTTTGAAAGTAAGGTTGCAATTCAATTGCTATCACTTTCATGTTGTTTTTACGAGCAAGAGCATATATGTATTGTAAATTCTTTTTTACCGAAGCTAGATTACCAATATCATTTAAACCTGCTCCAACAATAAGGCAATCTACCTCTTCCTTGATACTTGGCAAGATTTCTGCTTCAAATTTTTCTGCTACAAATCCTGAATCTTCATTAGGATAACCTTTACTTTCAAATTTAATTTGTGGAAACTGTTCCTTAAGTCTATCAATGAAACCACCCTTATTTTTTGCAAAATATATTGATGAGGTTCCTACCGCAAATACACTTTTACAAGCAAGATTATTTGTTTCAGGCTCGAAGCCGCGCAATCCTTCTAGTATTTTTTGTGTTATAATTGTTTGTAATTGCCCTTCAGCAGGATGAGTGATTAGCAATTCTTTTCTTTTTTCAAGTGTTCCATAATGGTATTTATATTTTCCTTCTGCGGTTACTATATTTGCATCGGGATAAATATCTAAACCTACATCTATGTTTTCTAATGAAAGCTCTTTTCCTAATTGCTCCTGCAATTGTTTAATGATAACCTTATTATTCTGATCATTTTTACTGACTGCCCCATTATAAATTAGAATATTATTATTACAGGTTTTATCATCTGATCCTGGCAATCCAACAACAAAAACTTTGTTAGTTTCCTGAGCTGTTTTAAATTGTTTTGCCATTATATTGATGGAATTAACCAAATTACTGAATTCAATATTATCACAAACATCACTGCTTCCCAATGCAAGAATTAAAACATCATAATTTTGCGTTATTATTTCCTGTTGAAAATAATTATCCTTTAGCCATTGAGCTCGAGCGTCTTTAGCATAGGCTGTGATTGAGACTGTGGGAAGGCTTTTTTTAAGTTGAGTAATAAAACCATCACTTTCCTGTGCCTTAAGTCCTTGGATATCACTGAGAATTGCAATTTTTTTATCTTTTAATGCAAGCTGCAATTGCTCCAAACTTAGTTTTGAAGGAGTTGTATCTAGAAAGGTCGGCATTGGATCAAAGAAATTCTTTGTTGTTGAAAGTGCAGGGTTGAATCTCACCGCAAGTTCATAGGTTATAGGCCTCACTTGCAATGGATTTACTGCTTCAAGATATTGCACTGGTTGTTCGTTCAGAGAAGTAATGCAGAGTTTTTTGGTATTTTGTTTTGTTGTTTCCGCTGCATCCAATATTTTTGTATCAATTGTTTGTGTATTTCCTATCACTGGATCAAGAATAATAATGCTTTGTTCGCGGTCAGGCATCAGATAAAGCATAGATGTTGCTACCCCTTGCACGTCTTCAGTCCCTTGCTTTTTGTAATAGATAAAAGGAATCAGATTATTGTTTACTTGCTCAAAAGTAATGTATAGTTCATTGAGCATTGTTTTTGAACCTTCTAAATTAGGTACATCAGTGAGCATTATTGCTTTTTTATCAATGGTTTCTTGCAACCCATGCGTAAATTGTGTTAATAGCTTGTTATTTAACGGTAATTCAATAATTATTTTCCCTTCATGCTGCTTGAAAACAACACTATATTTTTCATCTGCTTTTTGAGGGGGAGCTTTAAGTGCTATTGCACACATTTTCTCCTGTTGAAAAGTTATGCATCCTCTTATCTCTTCAACAAGATCGTAAAAGAATTTTTCCAGATCTGATTCTTGTTGCGTACAATCACTTATACCCCCAATATTTTTTGCAAAATAGGGTTCTTTGTTTAAACTTTGCAGTGCGTCATCACTGCACTGATTTAATGGTTTGCCGCTATTACTGCATGATTCTGTATTTTTTATATACCATCTTACATACTCACGAAGTTTCCCATAAACACTTACATCATCTTGACCACTACTAGGATGTTCGAGAGTAAAGCTTGGTGTAATATAATAAGATATTGCAGAAGGCGCGTTAATTCTTTCTAGATTAGAAGCGCCATATCTTGGAACAGCAGCATCAGGATAACTAACTGAGCTTATGCCTTGACCCATGTATTCTCCATATTTTGTGATCAATTTAGGAAATGCTGTTTTAGGTTCATTTATTTTCTGCTTAGTTAAATCTGTTTGTTCAAGCCAAGCTTCAACTTCGCTTTGTGTTGGATCTTTGCCTTGAAAGTAATCCCTTGCCTTTTGACCATATGAGGGACCTACATTATAACTAACATACATAATAAACAGATTGTCCATATGCATCTGCTTTTTCAGAATGTCAACAATATATTTTTTACCTGCGCGAATACTTTTTTCTGGATTAAAACGATCGTCATTTTCTTGGTCTAATGTTTTTTCATCAAAAAATTCACTAAATTTTTTACCTTTTGCAGTGCTCAAACAAAATTGGAGCAATCCCTTACATCCTGTTGATGATACTCTTAATGGGTTTCCCCCTGATTCTACATACATGAAAGCTTTTACCAAAGCAAAACACTCTTTTTGGTTTTGCTCTTGTTTGCAGGCATCAAGAATTAATCCATTCCATTGATCCATTTGAGGGTTTCCTGAAGATCCTGTTGCTTTAAGAGGAGCTGCTGATGAAGAAATAACTGTTGGAATTATAGATATAGGGTTTTTTGTTAATTCTGTATAAGCATCATAACCGGGAATTGCAGAAGGAAGCAATGATTCGGTATAACCATTGCTGAATGTCGGACCATTATTGCCAGTAATTGCTCCAACACGAATATCAATTCCCTGCACATCAACTACAGTATATGATGGATTTTGTTTATATTTTTCAGGTTCTGCTGCTATAAGATTAAAGGTGCCACCTATTGCTCCTGAAGCAACAACATTAACACCTTGATAACGGGCTTTATAATAAACATGATTATTGCCGGTAAATAATATTTTAACGTTATATTTTTTCATTATTTGAAAAAGAGACTGTTTTTGCATCCCCTGCAGAGATGCGCATCCTCCGTCACTACAAAACACTTCAGGAGGAACATGGGAGAAAACAAAAATATTTTCTGATTTCGCTGACTCAAGGTCAGCTTCCAACCATGATACCTGCTCCTCTGTTATTGCGAAATTTGAGGTGTCTAAAATTATGAAGTAACTATTTTTATAATTAAATGAATACCACCAAGGATAATTGCCTTTTATTGAAAGAGAAGGCTTATGGCTGTTCCAGAATTTTGCATAGGCTTCAGAAAGAAGCTTTGGCTCTGTCAAAACAGTATCAAGACTTCCTGGCACTGGAATCTGTATAATTCCTTTTGTTGGTATTGATAATGGCTGAAATATTTGCTCATAAAAAGCCTGCCATTTATTATTAATAATACCTTCATAGTTTTGCAAATTTGCACTTTCCCGATACTGACTTTCATCAAGCCCTGAAATCATATTTCCATTGAAAACAATCAATTCTGCAGGCGGAGCTTGCAAGACCTGCATAGAAGCAATTGCTGCAGCTGCATGTGGAGGCGGGTTAATATTTTTTAATGAACCAGGGATGTCTGCAACGACAAGAAACTTGAATTTATCTTCCTGATTTAAGAGAGCTTCAGAAGCTTTACCCATAACATCTTTTTCAAAAAAATGAGAAGAGGCAAGATACCATACTGCACCTGCAGCTAGGGTAAAAAGCACTATGATTAAGAAACTGATACACCATTCTTTTTTTATTTTTTTAAACTTATTTTTTGTTATTGCCATTGTTTTCAAGTTGCTTGAACTGCTGTTCATAATATGATTTATATCTGTTATAATGCTGATTAATTGCTTTTTCTACTTGGGATTCATTATATCCTTTTTTCCTTAATAGTTTCCTTATTTGCCCATAGTTGTAGTTGTTAATTAACTCATTTACTTCAGCAAACATTTTTTTATTAATATAGTTCTTTTTGATAAACAAAAAGGTTATTAATGAGATAATTGTTATCAGACTGATAACAGTTATGATGGTTGTCATAGGCATGGTGTTAGCTGTTTCCTGTTTTTTTAGCTTGCCAACATAGACTTGTTCAGCTTCGATAACTCTTTTACCATCTTCTTGATTTAATTTTTCTAACTCTTCTTTCAGCATAAATTTTTCTGAACATAGAGCTAAACAACAAACTTTGTTGTTTAGCATTATTGATTCAGTTAAACATTCTTGGTTTTCCTTACATAGTTCACCATTGAATTGAGAACTGCATTTAAATTCCGTATTATCTAATAACCCATCGCTTTGCGATATTCTCTCATCGCATTCATACTCAAGACCATTACAATCTGGATCACAAACACCATCATGTATGATTTCACAGAAATTGTCATTTGAACTTTTCTTGCAATCTGAACAGAGTAATGAAGATTCATAATTGCTGCTCATCGCGCCTTTGGGGCGCGATGGTTCACAAATATTATTATAATTACATACATTAATTTCTTTTTCAAAAATAATTAGATTATTTTTTTCATTTATTATTTGTATCTTCGTTGTTGATGGATTAAATTCATAGATCAATAACTCGGGAAATGGTGCTGCATCAACAAGAAGCTTGTTTTTAGCATAGAGTTTTAGACGATAATAAGCATCTTGTTCTTCAATCGCTTCAAAAAAATCTTGGTAATGAGCAACGTAATAATCATTTTTTTCGATGATGTTTGCCATAACAACTTTGTTATCTTCAATTTTGATTATAATTAATGGTTCTTGTACAGCTAAAACTATGTTGATGGATGCCAAACATAATAATAATAACACCGATAACATTAATCGTCTATGCATGGAGTTCCACCTATTTTATCGTTTAAAGGACATTTAATACGAATGTGAAAGTGATTAAAATGATCATGGTCTGTTGTATCAGGAAAAAGAGCATTTTTCGTTTTTTCAAATACTGTTTTATCCTGCTCATATTTCTGCCCGTAATCAATTAAAAGATTATAAAGAATTTCATCAGCAATGATTTTTGTGATAGGGGTGCCTTGTTGTTCTGCTACTTGCACAAAAGTTCTTGCTAAAATCCAATTGCCTTTAACATCAAACATTTGCCTGCTGGTACCTTCAAGTAATTTTAAAGAAGGACTTCCTTTTGGATTATTAACTACGTCAACAAGTTGATTTTTTGATTGTTGAGCCTGAGCATCAGGAAAATAATAAAACCCGAAATCGCCGTCACGACCGCTTTTATGAGAAACATGCGCTGGTTTACCTGATGGTTTAAATATAGTGCCACCTTGCTGTTTGCTTAAATCATTAAACCGCAATTTATCGTAGCCATTTGCCTGCATGATACAAGCCACCCGTTCAATAATTTCAGCAAATTCTTTAGTAGTGTAATACGTTTCCCGAAAACGATATTGTGAAATATACGGCAAGTCGCCACTTGCCGGCATCACTGCTGCATTGGCTAAACTCCCACTATGCGTATCACCTATTGATTGAGAATCTACAGTAAATTGAGTTAGTCTGCATTTAAGACCATTATAATCCTCTGGAATCGCCATCGTAAAAGGCTGCTGTAATTCTGGCTTGAAAAATTGCAATAGAATTTCTTTAAATCCAATACCTATTGCATTGCCATGACTGTAATAATCCGAATGGATTTGAAAATTATAATAAGGTAATTGCGGATTTTTGTAGGCTGCTATAAAACGCTCCTGATCAAATATTTTTTTACTTGATTTAATATCTTCAGGAGTTTGACCAACCATTGTTGGAAATGAGATTTGATCAGAACATTTTTTATTGCCATTTACTCCAACAAGAATAGTGCCTTTGCCTTCGATAGCTGCAATGTGAGGTTCTCCGTAATCCTGCACTTGAGGGCATTGCTTCGGATCTTGTTTTGCTGGAACATTAGTATTGCATGTTGGGTCAAGCATGCCTAGTAAAAATAACGTTCTATCACGTGCGATGGTTCTTAAACCACCTGAAGAATAACAGTTTGCTGCACTGTGGCCAAGCACTGAAACATGCTTAATCCGAATATTGTACTGAGCAAGCTGCTTTTCTATCTCTACCACATGATCATTAATATTATACTTGCTTACTGGCCATGGATTATCGTTAACCCAATGCTCTTTTTTTGCATATTGCTCGACAAGAATAACCGGATAGACTTGCCGAGCACTTATTAATTGCTCAGCTGTTTGATATACTTTCTGACCTTCGAAAACACCAGGATTACTTTGGCCATGGAGCAGAATAATAATCGGGAAACTTCCTCCACACTGCGCTTCTCGCGGAATCCATATCCTGCCTCCATCACCATAGGTGTTTTGGAGGGTGGTTGAGGATGGTTTATTGCAATCAGGAAATCCAGCGAAGCTTTGCAAGCCTTGGTTTAACAATTGCAAAGGTTGTGATTTTATTGGGATTTTATCTTTAGTAATTGCTAAGAATTTATTCTCTTGAGAGAATAAATTATATTTAATATCTGGGCTTTTCTCTTCAACCTCATCAATAGGCGTGAAGCTTAACATTTGTTTCATATTTTCAGCAAATATCGCAGCTAATGCCTCTTTTTCTTTTTCTGGAAAACAATATTCTGGCTCTGCATACCAGAGTGAAGAACCTCTGTAAGTACCGCATTTATTTTGCTCGGGAGTTGCTTGGTAAAAACCTCCTTTTTTCCCGAGATCAAATAATGATTGCCGATACGTTTGTTCACCTACTTGATCAACATAGAACAAAACTTTTTCTCCGGTCTCATAGGTTTGCAAAAGGGCAAAGGCATCATCGCCAACAGTATGGGAAAACGAACTTATGTTTAATAATGCAGCCCATATTGAGAATACTGCATACATAACTACCACTAATAACAACACCATAAATACGCTCACTGCAAGCTTATCCTTGCTGAGGGTTATTTTTCTCTGGAGGTTATATTTTTTATTTGTCATTGTTAACCAGATTAAAATATTTTTTAATTACTTCTTGCGTAACTTCACCCGTAATATCTACACTATATTCAACAATTACATATTCATCTTGATGATATAAGGGAAGAATCACCTGTGATCTTAAAGGGACAACTATTTTACAAGAGCCAAGACTTGTTTGTTCAACACTTAACGAAGGGAATGCAGGGATTATCTGTTGCGTTGAACTTTTCCGTTCAATTGTTATCAGTTTACACCGCGAAGAAGTTTTCATAATATTATTTTCATAAAACTCCTGTAATTGTCCATACTCGAGTGGATTTTTAGTTACCATGTAGGATTCTATTGTTTCTGCAAATGTTTTATCAGAAGTATCTGCGACTGGTGTTCGGAGATAATAAAGCAGATCATAGGTTACATCGAGTTTTATTCTATTTGCGTCTAAACTCAATTTTGTTTCTTGAGCAGCAAACTTGACAAAAAAAACAAAAAAAACAGCAATGACAAAGACAATAATAGCTATTATCATTATATCAGCGATTGCATCTCCTGGCCCTGCATACTTGTTTCCATCTAATTTATGTAATTTTTTGAGGAATTGCATAATTGTTAAAGCACCTTATGGTCTTGGAGTTACTATTTCCATAGTTAATATTCCCGGTATATCATGCGGGGATGTTTTTTGCCGCACTAAAACATTGAAGCTCATTGTTTTTTTAATGACTGCACCTTTACCGATTAATCTTGATGCTCCTAAAGGATGCCATTTATCATACCATTCTTTGTAATAATAAACACTCTCTACTTTTTTGTTCTGTTCAGGCAGGTTGAGATTAATAACCGCTGCGAACACTGGTTGTTTTTCATAGAAAAACGCCTGATTTAACCGCGAACTCATCGCAAAACTATTTTCAAATTCTTCCAAACTAATAACACCTGGATAAACTCTTCCTGTTATTGGATCTTGATAAGAAACTCCGCCTTTTGCATAGATTATGTTATGTGCTAAAAGAGTAAGTTCTGTATCAAGTATATCTATTTTTGCTTTGAAATGCGATCTTACTACAAATAAAATACTGAAGACTATAAATAGTACCAGAAAAAATTTGAAAAAGCCGAACATCATCTGCAAGTAAACAGAACCTGCTCGCTTGTTTTTACCTAAAAGTATCATGGCATTGAGGATTAATTTTTTCATGGTGATTGCCCTTTGTCTTCATCTTCATCAGCATAATGATCATTATGCTGACGAATAGCGGTTTTTATTGCTTTTGCTAAAGGAATGCGCAAGGAAAATAATTTATTTGAAGGAACTGCGATATTTCCAAATTCTATTTGCAAACCAAGCTTATTGTTTTTCTCCAATAATTGTTTTGTTTTTTCATCAACAAGCTCAGTCATAATCGGCTGCTGAATATCATTTGCATCATGTTGATTTAGTTGCTCAGCTGTATCAATAATCGCGTTATGTATATAACATGCTAATTTCTTGCTCTCTTTATTGTTTATGGGATAATATATTTTGATCGTGTTGTCACTATGACTTTCTGTGTAATAATTTTTTAAGACAAGTATAAGGTCTGTTGCAGGCGTAACTTTATTCAATCTTGCTTCGTAGGTAAATTTTTCATCGGGTGTTTTTTTGGTTCGGGAGGTTGTCACTACATACCCTTTTTCTGTTGATTTTAAAGAAATTTCTAAAGATTTCATAAACTCCCAAATTATATCCATTTCTATTTGGTCTTGGGCGAGATTCATAACGCCTTTCTGTAATTCAGGCTTACTATTTTGAGTTATATAATAACCTGAATCTGCATCTAATAATATTTGATTTATAGGGAATGTTGATTTTTCATTGCCGCAGTCGATCTTTACTAATGTTATTTCCCCTGCTGATGAAGAAATAACTGATTTTGGAGAGGTATCTTGACTACTTGCAACAATTCCTTGACTATCAACGGTAAATACATTATTAGTATTAGCAAGTACTATTCTCGATGGCCTTTCTAGAAGGGGATAATAACGAGCAAGATTGTTATTATAATGAATAGGGTAGCTGACCAATAATTTATCTGGAACAAGCCTGAATTGTTCTTCGTCGTATTTTTCCAATTGAAGCTTGACAAAATTATCTCCAAAATCATAGCTATACTTTGATAGATCCAGATTTCTCTGGAATATAGTGTCGGTATAGAGCTTATATGCTGGTCCGCCATATTTTGGCTCATAAGAAACAACTGCATCTTGAGGAGCTGCTTGCAGAGTGTTTGTTATCAATGCAAGGTCTTTTGCCAGGAATGTTCGCTCAAATAAGGTATTGTTGCTGATACTATCAACATAATTTATGAAAAAAAATGCCACTATGAGAATAAGCACTGCTTCTATAATCATGTCAAAGGTTATATTAAGAGCTGCTTTTTTAGCATTGAATACCTGGAAACCCATATTCTTCCATTAGGATAGTTGTTTTATATAGTTTTTGACCATTCGGGCTTCATCCAAAAAATGGCTGCCGCCAGGTTAGCACCTTCGAAACTTCAATTCTTATCTTCGCTTAAACGGTCGTGCTCCGAAGGAGCCAACCCTCCGACCTCTTTTGATGAATATTTCAAAGAGTTTCGACCTGAGGGTGCTAACCTTATTTTTGGATGAAGCCGACCATTCGGCTCCTCCTCATGTTTTAGTGAGAAGCTATTATTTATCCCCCACAATCACTTTTGCCTTAGTATCATACAAGTGAAATTCATTCTTACCATAGGCAAAGAAATCAAAATATACATTATTAGTAGCTGTTGTTGGATTTCCTATTTTATATCTCACAATTTCACTCGGATCATTTGCAGCTGATGTCTGAGTAAGATTTCCAATTAATGTGGTGTTGAAATATATCTCTTTGTTGGCAAAGGTTGATTTCATATTGACTGCCTTCCAACCAGTGTATCGAGTGAAATTAGAAGCGTTCCAGCCGCCAGTTTCCTGAGTATATACATACTTACTGCTATGTATATCGGTTCTTTCACCTGCACCATTGATTCTTGCCTCTCCCGAACTCGCGTCCATAAAAGCATTCCCATTACTGCCTCCAGTATCACCTTCATCATAAATCACTGCACCGCTATAGGTCGGATCAATATTTGGAGCGCTAATGTCTACAAATAATAAGCCTCCATTTGTGCAATTTCCTCCATATACTCCTTCATACACATGCACGGTTGTTGGTCCACAATTTCCAGACTGCACATTCCAGAATGTTATATTATAACCTGTTGTTGGGTCATCAAATCTGTCATGAACTTTAAATAAATCACCTCTGAATTCATAAGTGCATGGTTTATAGAGTGTACAATCACTGTAGTTTGTTCTCTCTACTATACTATTACCCCAAAATAAGGTGTAATTACTATCGGTGTTGCGAGCTGTTGAATTTAAAAGCGCGATGATATAGTCTGCATCAGTCTCTGCAGCAATTGGGATTTCAGTTATATTCTGATAAATTAAACGTATATCATCACGATCTGCTTGCAGTGAATTAGTAAAATTACAATTAACTGTAGGATCAATCGCTTGTGGTTCATAGATATGATTTATTGACTCAGTGTTGTTAATAGTTATAGAACAAGTGTTGAGATATGCTACACCATTCCATACATTTTTACCCAAAACAGATATCGCATTGCTTGCTTTAGTATTCCCATCTGAAAGTTTATCATTTGGTGTAATTACAACACTCCATATATCACTTGCTTCAGTTTCCTCACTTACTAATAGATCATTTCGTTGCTGTGCTAATGATTTTATTTGCTCTGCAGATAATGATCTATTAACTATCATTACTTCATCTATTGTTCCATTGAAGTATTTTGCTCCACTTGATCCTGGATAACCAATTCTCCATGTTCCTCCTGCACTTATAGATGAATAATTTGCAGATGCTTGCAATACTCCATCGACATATAATGAAGTAGTATTAGGGAAAAATGTTTGTGTACAAACAATATGGTGCCATCCACTAATAAACTGCTGCGATGCATAAATACTTCTCTCTCCTGTATCCCAAATTCTGCAACCAGGTTTACCTTGATTAACATAAGATTCAAACCTGCCTCTATTATTCCCGCCGACAATTGCCATTTTAGCAGTAAGATTATCGAATGTTTTATACCAGGCGCTGATCGTGATATTAATGCTGCTGAGATAATTAAGTTGAGTATTAATGTAGTCATTCACTCCATCAAACTCATAAGCGCTAAATCCATCAACACCTCCGGTTGCATTGAAAACTGCTCCACTGATAGTTCCATTCTTTTGATTGGTGCTATAATCTTTTGTTGAGGTTGCAGGTTCATTGTTATTTTCAAATGGCAGATTAAGAAGACTCATTGAATTGCTATTCAATCGCCAGTCATAAATATTTTTTACTAAATCATCATCCAAATCAATTGTAGATTGGTTATGCACTGTTAAGTTTGCATTGGTTGAATTCGTTGGATAATCTGTTGCATTGAGAATAGGAAGATTGTGAACTGGTTTTTTATTAATATAGATTGTTTTATATTGTGTAACAATATTCAATCCTCCAACGACAGGATCAAATGTACATGTCTGGCCTTTGTTTGCTTTGCAATAACTTGTTGATGTAGACACAATCCAGTATTCTTCGTTATTGATAGTTTGTTTGTTGATCTTAATGGGAAATCCATTACTAATTAAATCTTCAAAATCAATATACCAATCATCCCAAACAAAATGCGCTTTATCTTTATTTCTTAAGATTACCTTTTCTGCTGGAATTGCAAAACCTAATTGAATATCATTTTGCGGGCGTTTAATATTCATTACCCATTTGTATTCTTTGTTTAGCTCTTGCGCATTAAACAGAATATTATTAGATTGGATGTCAGAAGCCTGAGCAAATACATAATTTCCGCCAATGAAATATCCTATGGAAATTTTCTTATTAACATTGCCATCACTAAATAAAATACCATCACTATTGATGGTATATGTTAAATCATGCAATGAGCCATAGGTATGATCATCTCCTGCACTGGCTTCAACAGTATAATTTCCTTTTGACCATGACGCGACATCAGTGATATTGGTGAAATTATAGGTTGTTCCACTAATATTACTTACATATTCACTGTACATAGAATATCCTGTTGCATTCGTTACATTGAGGAGAACATTATAGAGATTACTATCGCTTACTTTAATATCCCAACTAATGTTATGCTCATAATTTTTGCTTGAATTATCTGTTTGCGGATAAATCCATTGGATATTGGGGTTAATAGTATCAATAACGACAACAAACGGTGTTTGATAACTGCTGCATTTATTACTTATATCACAGCTGCGTACTTTCCAATAATATATGCTGTCATTTAATTGCTGAACCAGGGTATAATTAGTATCTATAATGTTTGTGGGATTAATTATTATTGGATTAAAATTAGTATTGTTGGCAATAACAAATTCATAGTGAACTGCATCAGTATCGTAATCACTAGCTTGACTCCAGGTGAATGTTGTTGTATTATCATTAGTATGGCTATTATTCTGTTCAATTAATAACAGAGGAGTAGTTGGAGGAGAATTAAGTGTAGTAATCGTATTGCTCGTCTTAGTTGTTCCTTCTTCATTACCATCATGAGGAGTTAGAGTTGCACTCCACACATCATTCTTATTTGTTTCATTATTAACAAGAACATAACTTCCATTAACATACAATGATAGTATTTGTTCTTGAGATAGTGATCTATTCATAATAAACACTTTATCTATTGTTCCATTGAAGTATTTTGCTCCACTTGATCCTGGTTTGCCGATTTGCCAAGTTCCTCCAGCTGAAATTGAGTTGTAATTTGTTGAAGCTTTTAAAACACCATCAACATATAACTTTGTAGTGTTTGAATTGTATGTTTGTGTACAAACAATATGGTGCCATCCTGATGACGCTGGTTCTGGTGCATAGATTGACCTGTCAGCTGTGTCCCAAATACGACAACCTGGTTTAGCTTGATCCACATATACTTCAAATCTGCCATCGTTATTTCCACCAACCATAACCATATTTGTGGTTAGATTATCACTACTTTTATACCATCCACCAGTTGAAATATTTGTTCCACTAGTATACGTTAAAGTAGTGCTGATATAATCGTTAACACCATCAAATTCGTAACTTCCTCTAGTATCATATCCTCCGGTTGCATTGAAAACAGCTCCGCTGACAGTTCCGTTTCTAGTAAAGCTTGAATAATCTTTAGTTGTTGTTTGATAAGAGGATAATTTCTCAAAAGGGAAATTTATCAGGGCGATAGAACTTCCCTGTAATCGCCAATCTATGATATTCTTAACAACATCATTGTTAAGATCACTTGTTGATTGGTTATATACTGTTAGATTTGCTGCGGTTGTATTACTTGGATAATCAGTTGCAAGCAATAAAGGAGTGTTATGGGTTGGGGGAGTTGGCCCGTAATTGATAAAAAGACTATTACTTATCTCTGTTTTTCCGTCAACACCATCATTTGGTGTAATCCCAGCAGTCCATGATTCTAATGGTTGCGTTTCCTGGCTGACTAAAATATTTGTTTCAGTTCTATATAATGCTTGTATTTGTTCTGCTGACAAAACCCTGTTATATAATTGGAATTCATCTATAACTCCGTCAAAGTCCCATGTTGCTGTGTCTCGATCGCCTATGCTCAGATTGCCGCTAACTGGTTCTACGGTAATTGTGCCTAAGTAAATTCCATTTTTGTATACTTTACCTTGCGATGTTATTGCAAGATGCATCCATGCTCCTACAGTTGGAGCTGTTCCTGTGCAGCTCCACGAAGTTACATACGCGCAGATTGCATTTGTTAGCGCAAAATACGTACCTGAACCTTGCCAATAAAATAAATTTTCATAATTATTTACCTGATCTGGTTTTATCCATGCTGTAATGGTGTAATTTGTTGCGTTGACATTGGGGACAAGAATACCAGTGTTTGTTCCAGTAAATTCATATGCTGCTTTTCCGTCATAACCAATACTTGCATTGAATAATGCTCCCTGGACAGTTCCAACATTATTAAAGGTAGAATAATCTATGGCAAATGAATTGTTGTTTTTATGGCTTTCAAAAGGCATGTTTAATAATGTGATGGAGGTTGTGTTTAATCGCCAGTCAATAATATTCTTTACCCCTGGTGATGTTGATTGATTATAAACAGTTAAATTTGCATCAGATCTGTTTAAAGGATGATCAGTTGCGTTTAATATTGGTGTTCCATGGGTAGGAACAGCTTCTAAAGTAGTAGCAATATTATTTTCTTCGTTTTCTTCATCTACGAGATTATCAAAATCAACTATTGCGATATAATACAAATGTT